>NZ_JAQOWX010000102.1:0-20394 GCF_028462495.1 Paucibacter sp. XJ19-41 | reverse complement strand
CCAGGCCGCACAGCGCAATCGCCTGGCCGGGTGCGACGCCCTCGCGCTGCAGCGCGCAGGCGATGCGGTCCATCAGCGCATCGAGCGCGGCATAGCTCAGCACCGTGTCGCCCTGGCGCAGCGCCGGCGCGGCCGGCCGCTGCAGCGCATGCTGATGGATCAGGTCGGCGATGCGCTGGAAGTCCTGGTCATCGGCCATCCCCACCGCCTACTTCGCCGCCAGGCCCAGGCGCTCGATCAGCGCCTTGTCCTTGGCATAGGTCTCGACCGCCCACTGGCGGTACTCGGCGCCGTTGCGATACCACATGGCCTGGTTCAGCTGCTCCAGCAGCTCGATGTGCTTGGGGTCGTCCATCGCCTTCTTGTAGGCATCGTGCAAGGCCTTGACGACCGCCGGGTCCATGCCCTTGGGGCCGGCCAGGCCGTAAGGCGAGGTCGACACGACGTTGTAGCCCAGCTCCTTGGCGGTGGGCACCTGGGGCCAGCGTTTGGTGCGCTGCTCGCCGAAGGTCACCAGCAATCGCATCTGGCCGCCATCGACGAACTTGTCCCAGCCGCTGGCATCGCTTTGCGCCATCACATGGCCACCCAGCAAGGCCTGCTGCAGATCGGCATTGCCCTTGAAGGGGATGTGGTTGAGCTGCACCTTGGCATTGCCGGCCAGTTCTTCCAGCAGCAGATGCGGGCTGCTGCCGGTGCCGGTGGAGCCGTCGTTGATCTGGCCGGGTGCCTTGCGGGCGGCCTCGATGTAGTCGTTGAAGCTCTTGAACGGCGAGTCGCTCTTGACGGTGAAGCCGAAGGTGTAGCCGCTGATGCCGATGATGAACGTGAAGTCGTTCAGCGGGTCCCAGGCGGTCTTTTGCATATGCGGGATGCGCAGCATGCCCAGCGGGTACTGCGAGATCGTGTAGCCGTCCGGCTTGGCGGTCTGCGCCATCGTGCCCGGGCCCAGCGTGCCGCCGCCACCGGGCTTGTTCTCGATGATGATCTGCTGGCCCAGATGCTTGGACGCGAGCTCGGACAGCGCACGCAGATGCCGGTCGGTCGAGCCGCCGGCCGGCCAGGGCACGATCAAGGTGACCGGCTTGCTCGGGAAGGCCTGGGCCTGGGCGCCGGCAAGCGGCGCCAGCGCGGCCACGGCGCCGGCCGCCAGCATCAGGCGGCGGCCCCACATCATCGTTTGCTTGCTCATCACTTTGTCTCCTGGTTTTATGAGAGAGGGGGATTCAGGTCCGGGACTGCTGTTCCTGCAGTTCGCGCCACATCACCTTGCCGCTGCCCGACTTGGGCAGCGCGGCGACGAACTCGACGATGCGCGGGCTCTTGTAGGCGGCCATATGGCCATGGGCCCAGTCGATGATGTCCTGCTCGCTGACCGATTCCGCCAGGCCGGGCTTGAGCACGACCAGGGCTTTGACGGTCTCGCCGCGTCGGGCGTCCTGCACGCCGATCACGCAGGCCTCCTGCACGGCCGGGTGGTGGTACATCAGCGCCTCGACCTCGGCCGGCCAGACCTTGTAGCCCGAGGCATTGATCATGCGCTTGAGGCGGTCGGTCATGAAGAAGTAGCCGTCCTCGTCGATGCGGCCCAGGTCGCCGGTGCGCAGAAAACGCTGGCCGGCGATCTCGACAAAGGCCTGGGCGGTGGCCTCGGCATTGCGCCAGTAGCCCTGCATCACTTGCGGCGCGGCGATGATGATCTCGCCGCTCTCGCCCTGCGGCAGCTCGGCCAGGCTGACGGGGTCGACGATGCGCGCATCGACATCGAAGACCGGGATGCCCAGGCACTGGGGCTTGGGCCGGTGCACCGGATTGATATGGGTGGCGGCCATGGTCTCGGACATGCCGTAGCCCTCGACATAGTCCAGCCCGGTCAGCGCCTTCAGCTTGGCGCAGATGGCCTCGGGCATCGCCGCGCCGCCGCCGCGGATGCCGGCCAGGCTGGACAGGTCATAGTCCGCCAGCCTGGGGTTGGCCAGGAAGTCGATCAGCATGGTCGAGATGGTCTGCCAGACGGTGACCCGGTAGCGCTGCATGCACAGCGCCGCCGCATCGCGGTCCCAGCGAGGCAGCACGACGATGGTGGCGCCGATATAGAGCGGCCCGTTGAGGCTGCCCGACAGGCCGGTGACATGGAAGAAGGGCAGCACCGACAGATAGACCGCGTCCTGGGTGCGGGCGAACCAGTTGACGCCGCCCACCAGGGTGCTCATCACGCTGCGATGCGTGTGCATGCAGCCCTTGGGCTGGCCGGTCGTGCCCGAGGTGTAGGGCATCACGCAGAGATCATCGGGGCCGGCCGTCAGCGGGCCTGGCACACGCCCGGCCTGCAGCATCTCGCGCCAGGCCCGCAAGCCCGTGCCGACCAGGGGCCGCGCCGGCGCGGCCACGAAATCGGGCACACTCAGATCGGTAGCCTCGCGCAGATAGTCGCTATAGCAGGCGACGATCAGATGCTGGAGCCCGCCACCGCCCGGCAAGGACTGCAGCGGCTGCAGCTGATCCAGCAGGTCCTGCGCGACAAAAGCCGTGCCGGCGCCGCTGTCCGCGACATAGTGGCGCAACTCCTCGCCCCGGTTCATCGGGTTGACCGGCACGACCACCGCATTGGCGCGCAGGATGGCGTAGAAGGCCAAGACCCATTGCGGGCTGTTCTGCATATAGAGCAGCACCCGGTCGCCGGCCTGGACGCCGCAGTCCTGCTGCAGATAGCCGGCGATGCGCTCGGTCTCGCGCAGGAATTCGGCGAAGCTGATCGCCGTGTCGTAGAAGATGATGAAGGGCTTGTCGGGGTAGCGCGCGGCGGCCACCTCGACATTGAAGAAGAGGTGGGTTTGCGGCAGGGTCAGGTGTTGCGGCAAGCCCGGCGGCCAATGCGCCAGATGCGGTGCTCGCGATGAAGGGACTGAATTCATGGGGCTGGGCCATGGCCGGCATCGCTGCGAGGCCGCTGGCTTCTTGTCTCCGTCCTTGCTTATAGGTCGGTGCCTGGGGCACCGCTGTCGCATCGGCGTCACTCCTTCATTCCGCTCGACGGAATACACAAATGCTATGACCCAGTCTACGCAGCCCTTCGGCGGCTGTAAATTGGAATGGATCTGAAATCAGGGATTGCGAGCATCCATGCGCCGCAGCGAATGGCAACATGGCACGCTATATTCCGTCGAGCGGAAAATAACCGGATTGCAGCAAGCATGGGACGACAACGCAGCAGCCTCGCCGAGGTAGGGGGCATGGACATCGCCGACCCGGCCGAGGACCGGCGTTTTGTCACCGCGCTGGCCCGCGGGCTGGAGCTGCTGCGCTGCTTCAAGCCGCAGGACCGCTGGCTGGCGCACCAGGAGATCGCCCGCCGCACCGGCCTGCCCCAGGCCACCGTCTCGCGCCTGAGCTTCACGCTGACCNGAGCTGCTGCGCTGCTTCAAGCCGCAGGACCGCTGGCTGGCGCACCAGGAGATCGCCCGCCGCACCGGCCTGCCCCAGGCCACCGTCTCGCGCCTGAGCTTCACGCTGACCAGCCTGGGCTATCTGCGCCACCGCCCGCAGACCGGCGAGTACGCGCTGAGCCCGGCCGTGCTGTCGCTGGGTTTCTCGGTGCTGACGAATTTCGAGATCGGCCGCATCGCCCGCCCTTTCATGGAGACCCTGGCCGAGCACACCCAGGCCGCAATCTCGCTGGGCGTGCGGCATGATTTGAGCATGGTCTATGTCGCGCATTGCCGCAGCACCGCGCGGCTGATCCTGGGCCTCGATGTCGGCACCCGGCTGCCGCTGGCCGAGACCGCGATGGGCCGCGCGATGTGGTGCTGCGCCTCGCCGGGCATGCGAGCCCTGCTGGGCCAGCGCCTGCAGGCCCAGGACGCCGAGCGCTGGGCCCGCCAGCAGCCGGCGCTGCGGCGCGCCGAGGCCGACTACGCGCGGCGCGGCTATGCCTGCTCCGAGTCGGAGTGGGAGAGCGATATCGCGGCCATCGGTGTCGGCATCGACATCGGCGACGGCCGCGAGCCGCTGGCGCTGACGGTGGGCGGCCCGGCCACGCGGCTGCGCGGCACGCTGCTGCACGAAGACTTTGCCGCCGCGCTGAAGCACACCGGCCGCGAGATCGTCGACGCCATCCAGGCGGCCGACTGGCGCGACTGATGGCCAGCCCCGTTCCAACGCCCTGGCTGGCCTATGCCTGCCTGGCGCTGAGCACCAGCCTGGTGGGCAGCTATGTCGGCCTGTCCAAGCTGCTGCTGGCGGTGTTTCCGGTGTTCCTGCTGGCCTGGCTGCGCTTTGGCAGCGCGGCCGTGCTGATGGCCGGCTGGGTTCGGCGCGGCGCCGACGAAGCCCGGCTCGATGCGCGCTCGCGCCGCCTGCTGTTCCTGGAGTCCTTTGTCGGCAACTTCCTGTTCTCGATCTGCCTGCTGTTCGGCCTGCAGCTGAGCTCGGCCGTGG
Source organism: Paucibacter sp. XJ19-41 (assembly GCF_028462495.1). Taxonomy (NCBI): domain Bacteria; kingdom Pseudomonadati; phylum Pseudomonadota; class Betaproteobacteria; order Burkholderiales; family Sphaerotilaceae; genus Roseateles; species Paucibacter sp. XJ19-41. Next base: position 15,957 of record NZ_JAQOWX010000102.1, on the reverse strand, counting down.
TGGCCGGCGTCATCATGGCCGGCATCCCGGCCGCGGTGGCCCTGCTGAGTCGGCTGCTGCTGGGCGAGCACATCGCGCCGCGGGTGATGGCGGGCATCGTGCTGAGCGTCAGCGGCATTGCGCTGGTAGCACTGAACCGCGAGGGCCAGGGCCAGACCACGCCCTGGGGCGCGGCCCTGCTGCTGGCGGCGGTGTTCTGCGAGGCCGGCTATGTCGTGATCGGCAAGCAGCTGACCGCCCATCTCTCGCCCAAGCGCATCAGCGCGCTGATCAATCTCTGGGGCCTGGCCCTGGTGACGCCGCTGGGCCTGTGGCAGGCGCTGAGCTATGACTTCGCCCGGCCCAGCGGTCAGCACTGGGCGCTGCTGCTGTTCTACGCGGCGGCGGCCAGCATGGTGACGGTCTGGCTGTGGATGACCGGGCTGAAGAAAGTGCCGGCCGCGCAGGCGGGCGTCTTCATGGTCTTTCTGCCGATCGCCACCGCGCTGGTGGGCCTGGTCTTCCTCGGCGAGCGCATCGGCGCCGTCCAGTTGCTCGCCTACGGCCTGGCCCTGGCCGGCGTGCTGCTGGCCACCGCGCCGAGCAGCGGGCAAAAGGCATGAGACCCCCAACAAAAGCTATGGCCACGCAGCGCCGACAGCCGCTCGCCTTGCCCTAGCATTGCCGGCACCCTCTGTCCCTTACCACTGCCTACTCCCCTCTCCTCTTCGCCCCCACACCCATGCACGACTTTGAATACTGGCAGCAGCAGGTGTCAGGTTTTGCCGCACTGATGCAGGCCCGACCGGCCGCCGACCCCAGGCCGGCACGCGGCAAGCCACTGCCCGGCCACTGCATGATCTTCTCGCCCCATCCCGATGACGAATGCATCGTCGGCGCGCTGCCGCTGCGCCTGCGCCAGGAGGCGCAGTGGCGCATCACCAATGTGGCCGTGACCTTGGGCAGCAAGCCCGAGCGCCGCGAGCCGCGCTGGCGTGAGCTGCAGGCCGCCTGCGAGGTGCTGGGCTTCGACAATGTCCGCCTGACCGAGCAGGGCCTGGCCCTGGTGCGGCCCGAGACCGAGACCGAGTCGCCCCAGCTCTGGCGCGCCCATCTGCAGTGCGTGACCGAGCTGCTGGCCGAGCAAAGGCCCGCGCTGGTGCTGGCCCCGCATGCGCGCGACGGCATCGCCACCCATATCGGCGTGCACAAGCTGCTGACCCAGGCGCTGCAGGCCAGCGGCATCAGCTGCGTGCTGGCCGAGACCGAGTACTGGGCGACGCTGCAAGCGCCGAACTGGCTGGTCGAGACCGGCGTGGCAGACACCGCGCGCCTGGTCCAGGCCCTGGCCTGCCACCACGGCGAAATCGCCCGCAACCCCTACCACCTGCGCCTGCCGGCCTGGCTGGCCGACAGCGTGCGCCGTGGCGGCGAGCTGCTGGCCGGTGCCGGCAGCGCCGTACCCGGCTATGCCTTCGGCACCCTGTACCGGCTGAGCCTGTGGGCCGACGGCCGGCCCCAGCAAGACCTGACACCCCGCCTGTGCCCGGCCGATCAGGCGATCGATGCGCGCTGGCTGAAGCCCTGAGAAAGATCTCCGCCATGTCCGATCACCCCACTCATCTGCGCATCCATCAGTTCGCCGGCCTGCGCGCCGGTCCGCGCCTGCTGGTCAGCGCCGCCGTGCATGGCAATGAGGTCTGCGGCGTGGCCGCGATCCAGCGCCTGGTGGCCGAGCTCGACAGCGGTGCGCTGCGCCTGCTGCGCGGCACCTTGAGCCTGATCCCCATCGTCAACCCGCTGGCCCATGCGTTGGGCCGGCGCGAGGGCGAGCGCAATCTGAACCGCAATCTGCGCCCGGCCGTGATCGCGCAGGACTTCGAGGACCGCATCGCCGGCCCGCTGTGCCGCTGGTTGGCCGATCACGAGGTGCTGCTGGACCTGCATTCCTTCCAGGGCCAGGGCCAGCCCTTCGCGATGCTGGGCCCGCGCAACAACAGCGGCGAGCTCGAACCCTTTGCCCATGAGCTGGCCGAGGCGCGGCTGGCCGCCTGCGTCGGCACCGGCCGCATCGTCGAGGGCTGGCTCTCGACCTATGCCCTGGGCCTGCAGCGGCGCGCGGCCAGGACCGGCGACGGCACGCGCCGCGCCACCCTGCAGCAAGACCCGCATTACGGCGTCGGCACCACCGAGTACATGCGCTCGCAGGGCGGCTACGGCATCACGCTGGAATGCGGCCAGCACGAGGACCCGGCCGCGCCGGAGTTTGCCTACCGGGCCATTCTGCGCACCCTGGTGCTGCTGGGCATGGTCGAGCCCGGTGTCGTCGCCCCCCGCCCGGCCGAGCCGCCCGAGCTCTTGCAACTCTATGAGGTGATCGACCGCGAGCACGAGGGCGACCGCTTCGAGCGCGCCTGGGTCAGCTTCGACGCGGTCCGCAAGGGCCAGCAGATCGGCAGCCGCCATGACGGCACACCGGTGCTGGCGCCCGACGACGGCCGTATCGTCTTCCCGGCCGCCAATGCCCAGCCCGGCAGCGAGTGGTTCTACCTGGCGCGAGCGAGTGAGCGCCGGCTCGGCTAGAGTGCGGACCATGCGTATCGATTTTGTCTCCGACGTTTCCTGCCCCTGGTGCGTGATCGGCCTGAAGTCGCTGGAGCAGGCCCTGGCCCGCCTGCCCGAGCTGGCGGTGGACCTGCACTTCCAGCCCTTCGAGCTGAATCCGCAGATGGCCCCCGAAGGCCAGGACATCGACGAGCATCTGGCACAGAAATACGGTGCCGGCCCGGAACAGCTGGCGGCCACGCGCGAGGCAATCCGCCAACGCGGCGCGGCGCTGGGTTTCACCTTTACCGTCGGTGCCCGCAGCCGCATCTACAACACCTTTGATGCCCATCGCCTGCTGCACTGGGCCGGGCTGCAGGACGCTGACCGGCAGAAGGCCTTGAAGCTGGCCCTGTTCGGCGCCTACTTCACCGCCGGCAAGAACCCCGGTGCGCACGAGGTGCTGCTGGATGCCGCCGCCGAGGCCGGCCTGGACAGGCAGGCGGCCGCCGCCGTGCTGGGCTCGGACGCCTACCGGCAGGAGGTGCGCGATGCCCAGAGCTTTTATCTGAGTCAGGGCATCAACTCGGTGCCGGCCATCATCATCAATGAGCGTCATCTGATCCAGGGCGGCCAGCCCAGCGAGGTGTTCGAGCAGGCGCTGCGCCAGATCGCGGCCGAGGCTGCCCCGTCGGCCTGAGCGACAATAGAGCCCAGACCTTTCCCCCCAACCGCCCCGCCTTCGGGGCGGTTTCATTTGCGCACGACGCCGAGCAACAAGATGTTCAAGAACTTGACGATTTACCGCGTGGGCCCGAGCTGGCAGCCCACCCAGCAAGAGGTTGAAGAGGCCCTGGCCAAGGGTCAGTTCCTGCCCTGCGGTCCCAGCGAGCCGCTGTCGCTGGGCTGGGTGCCGCCGCGCGGCATCGAGCACGCGCCCCTGGTCGAGGTGATCGACGGCCATCTGCACTTGAAGCTGACGATAGAGTCGCGCGTGCTGCCCGGCTCGGTGGTCAAGGAGCGGGTTGACGAGATCGCCGCCCAGATCGAGGAGCAGACCGGCCGCAAGCCCGGCAAGAAGGCACTGAAGGATCTGAAGGAGCAGGCCACCCACGAGCTGCTGCCGCTGTGCTTCAAGAAACGCAGCAGCATCCGCGTATGGATCGCGCCCGAGCAGCGCCTTTTGATGATCGATGCGTCCAGCCCGGCTCGCTGCGAGGAGGTCGTCAGCCTCTTGATCAAGGCGCTCGACGGCCTGACCCTGCACCTGGTGCAAAGCGCCGAGACGCCGGCCGCCTGCATGGCCGCCTGGCTGATGGACGGGGTGCCGCCCGAGGGCTTCACGATCGATCGCGAGTGCGAGCTCAAGAGCGAGGACGAGATGAAGTCGGTGGTGCGCTATGCCCGCCATGCGCTGGACATCGAGGAGGTACGCCAGCATCTGAGCAGCGGCAAGCGCCCGACCAAGCTGGCGATGAGCTACAAGGACCGCGTCTCCTTCCTGCTGACCGACACCCTGGCCATCAAGAAGATCGCCTTCCTAGACCTGGTGTTCGAGGGCCACGACAAGCCCGAGAAGGACGAGCAGTTCGATGCCGATGCGGTGATCGCCACCGGCGAGCTCGCCGAGCTGATCCCGGCCCTGATCGATGGCCTGGGCGGCGAGCACGACTTCCTCGGCTCAGCCCCGAAGTCACTCGACATCGCCGAGCTGCTGCCGCCGGATCAAGACCTGGCCCTGCTCAGCGACGAAGTACCGCCCTGGGCTTGAGCCTGCGCCGAGGCTGGGCGCCTCAGCGCATCGACATGCCGTAGCGCTGGGCCAGCCGCGCGATCTCGCCGCTGGCCAGCAGGCTTTGCAGGGCCTTGTCGACGGCTGGCACAGCCCAGCGCGATTTCGGCGACACCAGGCAGTGCGTGTCAACCACCGAGTAAGGTTTGGCACTGACGACAAAACGCTTGCGCTCTTTCGGATGGCGCTGGAAATAGCCCTCGATCTCGGCCTCCGAGACGATCAGCACATCGGCCATGCCCCGGCTGACGAGGCGAAACAGGTTGTCGGACTGCGTGTCATTGATACGCTTGATGCGGCCCGCCTCCATCAGCGGCTGCAAGCTGGGAAAGTTGTAGCCCAACAGCACGGCCACGCGCTGGCCGTCCAGGTCTTCGGGCAGGTGTCCTGGTACTGGCCGCTCGGCCGGGCCGACCACCCGTTCGATCTGCGGCAGCACCGCCTGGGTCCATTGCGCGGCAGGTGCCTGAGTCCAGATGGGGCTGGAGTAGCAGACCAGGTCGGCCTGGCCGCCCAGCACCGCCGGCTCGATGCGGCGGCGCGGATAGAGCTGCTGCACGGCCCGCGTGCCCAGTTCGGCCGCCAGCCGCTCGGTCAGATCATGCAAAAAGCCGCCGCTGACCTTGCCACCCTCGACCGTCAGCAGCGGATAGCCCATGCCCGAGGTTTGCGCAATCCGCAGCGATTCCTGGGCGAAGGCGCCGGTCGCACACAGCCACAACAGGGCGGCCAGGCAGTGCTGGCGAGCGGACGGATTCATCTTTCTTGGTCCCAACGAGTCCAGGTCAAGGTGCCGATTGTGCCGCCGCCTCGCGCAGCTTGTCCTTCTTGCTCTTGCGCTTGCCCTTGATGCCGCCGACGGCCTGGGCCTCGCTGGCGACTTCGCCGGGCTCGAAACCGGCGATCTGCTCGCGTGCGACACGCTGGCCCTGGCGTTTCTCGATCAGACGGAAATGCGCTTCGCTATTGGTCGGGCTATTGGCCGTGATGAAGCTCAGCGCGACGCCGCTGGCACCGGCCCGGCCGGTGCGGCCGATGCGGTGGGTGTAGTCGGCCGGCGAGCGCGGCAAGTCGTAGTTCAGCACCGCCGGCAGATCGGGGATGTCCAGGCCGCGGGCCGCCACATCGGTGGCCACCAGCACCTGGACCTCATGGGCCTTCAGCGCTGCCAGCACCTGGCGCCGCGTGCCCTGGCTCAGCTCGCCATGCAGGGCCGCCGCCTTGATGCCGGTCTTCCAGAGCTTGTCTGAGACATGCTCGGCCGCGTACTTGGTGGCGACGAACACCAGCAGCCGCGGCCAGGCCTCGGTGGCGATCAGATGGCGCAGCAGCGGCGTGCGCGCGGCGGTGTCGACCTGGATCGCGCGCTGCACGATGTCCGGCAACTCGGCCGGCGTGGCCTCGATCGCGATGCGCTGCGGCTCGCGCAGGAGGGCCTCGGCCAGGGCCTGCACGGCCGGCGCGAAGGTGGCCGAGAAGAACAGGTTCTGGCGCTGCGCCGGCAGCAGGCCCAGCACCCGCTGCAGCTCCTCGGCAAAGCCCAGCGCCAGCAGACGGTCGGCCTCGTCCAGCACCAGGGTCTGGGCCGTGTCCAGGCGCAGCGCATTGTGCTCGACCAGGTCCAGCAGCCGGCCCGGCGTGGCCACCATGATGTCCACGCCGCCGCGCAAAGCCATCAGCTGCGGGTTGATGGACACGCCGCCATAGGCGATCGCGATCTTCAGCGGCTCGGGCAGCGCGCGGGCGAACTCGCGCAGCACCTCGCCGACCTGCTCGGCCAGCTCGCGCGTGGGCAGCAGCAGCAGCGCGCGCAGGCGGCGCGGGCCACCGTCACGAGCGGCCAGCACCCGCTGCAGCAGCGGCAGCGCATAGGCTGCGGTCTTGCCCGAGCCGGTCTGGGCCAGGCCCAGCACATCGCCGCCGCCCAGTACGGCGGGGATGGCGGCGGATTGAATCGGGGTCGGTGCGTGATAGCCCTGCTCGCGCACGGCGCGCAGCAAGGCGGGGGACAGGCCCAGGGTGGCAAAAGACATGAAGGCCCCGTTTGATGACGGCCGCATTATCGCGCCCGCCGCCCCGGCCGCGCTCAGCGTATGCGCAGTTCGATCTCGCCCAGGCCCTCAGCACTGTGCCGCAAGAGCTGGCCCGGCTGCAGATAGCGTCGCGCCGCCAGGCTCTCATCGATATAGGACTGCAGCACATAGGGCACCAGGTCCTGGCGCAGAAAGCCCAGGCTCAGCCCCCACAGCAGGCCCTTCCAGGCGCGATAGGCCAGGCCCGGCGTGCGGTAGATCACCCCCTCGGGCGTACCGGTCAGCAAGACCTGCCCCTGGGCCAGCACCCCGCCCTCCAGCAGCGACACCGCCTGGCCCTGGTAGCGCCATTGCCGGCTCTCGGCCTGGGCCAGGGCCTGCCGTAGCAGCGCTTCCGGGCCCTTGAGCATGGCGCCAGCGCTGGCGTCCTGGCGAGGCTGCCCGTCGACCTCGGTGCGCAGGCGCACACCGTGCAGCCACTGGCGCCAGTCACGCGGCACCACCAGATAGGGGCCGGTAGGCAGGCGGCCGGGGCCGCTCTTGGCATCGGTGAAGCCGCGGCCCGAGGCCACATCGCGGGTGTCGATGCGGCGCAGCAGCTCGGCCCGGTCGCTCAGGTCGCCGCACAGAAAGGCGCCGACATGGGCGGCCTCCAGATCGGCCGGCCGGCGGATATCGCGATCAAAGCGCAGGCACAGCTCGACCTCGTAGTCCAGCAGCTCGCCGGGCCGCAGCCGGTACTCGCCCCGGGCCGCGCTGGGCTCGCCGTACTTGGGGAACAGGAAGACTTCGTCGATCGCGGCCTCGGCCGCATGGGCGGCGTAGTTGGTGCCGGCCGCCACATGCCGGTCGGCATAGGCGCTGGGCAGCAGGGCCTGGCGGGCATAGGGTCGGGTCTTGCCCTGGCCGGCCCGGACCAGCAAGCCCTCGAAGCCATGCTGGCGCAGCAGGTCCAGCGCGTCCCGCGGATAGCTGTCCAGCACCGCGCTGAGGTCCACGGCCAGCACCGCCTCGCCCTGCTCCCGGCTCAGCAGCAGGGTGTGGCGGCGCCCGCCCTCGCCCGCCACCTGGGCCAGGGTCAGCGCCTGAGAAGTTGGGAACAAGGCGGCGGCGCTGGCCGTGCCGGCCGCCAGGCACAGCAAGGCGGCCGGCAGACCGGAGCGCAGAAGAAAATGAGGCATCACAGAAGGCTCGCAACAAGGAATGAAGCCGCCACCCTAGGCCGCCCCGGGTCACACAGCGGTCACAAAACCCGCGGCCATGCCGGGCCGCCCGCAGCACCCGCGAGCGGCCCGGTTATGCTGCGCACGCCCTGCCACCGCCATTCCCTGTCATGCGTGTCTTGATCGTCGAGGACGAGGCCGATCTGGCCGCCAATATCGGTGACTATCTGAGCCTGCTGGACTGCAGCGTGGACTATGCGCATCACGCGCCCTCCGCGCTGGTCAGCCTGGCACAGCAGCGCTTTGATGTGCTGGTGCTGGACATCGGCATGCCCGGCATGGACGGACTGGCCCTGTGCCGGCAGCTGCGCGAGCAGCAGCGCCTGGCCACCCCCATCCTGTTCCTGACCGCACGCGACACCCTGCCCGACAAGCTGGCCGGCTTTGCCGCCGGCGCGGACGACTATCTGGTCAAGCCTTTCGCCCTGGAGGAGCTGGCCTGCCGGCTGCGCGCCCTGCACGCCCGCCACGCCGGGCTGCGCCAGCGCCTGCTGCACTGCGGCTCGCTGAGCCTGGACCTGGACCGCCAGCAGCTCAGCCACCAAGGCCGCGCGCTGCGCCTGGACCCGGTGCAGCTGAAGATCGTCCAGCAGCTGATGCTCAAGGCGCCGGCCCTGGTCGGACGCGCCGACCTCGAATACGCGATCTGGGGCGACGAGCCGGCCGAGGGCAGCGCGCTGCGCACCCATGTCTACCGGCTGCGCCAGCTGCTGCCGCCGGACTGCCTGCTGAGCGTGCGCGGCGCCGGCTACCGGCTGCAGGCGCCGGCCTAGCATGGCCGGGCTGCGACGCTGGCTGGCGCAAAGCCTGAAGCGCCAGATCCAGGCCACGATGGCGGCCATGGTCTGCCTTTACGCGCTGGGCCTGGGCGTGATCGCCTGGGCCGGCACCGAGCTGGCGGCCGACAGCTTCATCAACCGCCAGTTGCAGCGCCGCGCCGAGCAGCTGCATGACCAGCTGCGGCGCGGCGAGCCGCCCGCCGCCGACGCGCCCTACCGTGTCTATCTGGGCGACCAGCCGGCCCTGCCGGCGGCCTTGCAGGACTTGCGCCTGCCCGGGCTCTACGAGCTCTCGGCGCCCGACGCCCATGTCAGCGTGGCTCGCCACCCGGGCGGCCAGGGCCTGGTCTATCTGCTCTACCTGCCGGGCCAGGATCCCGATCTGGCCGAGTACGGCCGCGCGATCCGCATCCCTGTGCTGCTGATGCTGCTGGGTGCGCTGGCCCTGGGGCTGGCGGCGGCCCTGTTGCTGGCGCGGCGCATCAGCGCGCCGGTGCTGGCCCTGCGCGCCCAGGTCGAGGCGGCCGACCTGGGCCGGCCGCTGCGGCCACTGGATCGGCCCGACGAGATCGGCGCGCTGAGCCGCAGCATGGCCCAGGCGCAGGCCCGGCTGGCCGACTATGCCCGGCGCGAGCAGGCCTTCACCCGCTTTGCCAGCCATGAGCTGCGCACGCCGCTGAGCGTGATGCGCAGCGCCGCCGAGCTGATCAGGCTGGCGCCCAGCCGCGAGCGCATCGAGGCCCCGCTGCAGCGCCTGCAGGACGCCGGCGCGCAGATGCAGGCCGTGATCGAGCTCTTCCTGCAGCTGGCGCGCGAGCAGGACCTGCCCAGCGAGCGCGAGCCGCTACGCGACTGTCTGCGGCGCTGCCTGCAAGACCTGACCCCGCTGCGGATGCAGAACCAGATGCGGCTCGACGGTGCACCCCAGCCCGGCGACGCTCCCGGCCCGCCGGTGCCCGCCGCGCTGGCCGCCATCGTGCTGAGCAATCTGCTGGGCAATGCCATCCAGCACGGCAGCGACTGGCTGCGCGTGGCGCTGGACGAGCAAGGCCTGCTGATCGAGAACGGCCGGAGCGCCGGCGCCGCGCCCGCTTTGCGCAAGCGCTATGGCCACACCATCGTGGCCACCGTTTGCGAACGCCTGGGCTGGCACTGCGAATACCGTCAGGAGGACACCCGCTACAGCGCGCGGCTGCGGTTTGCTCCCGCTGTGACCGGCTTGTGACCTGACCCTGCCTAGAGTGAAGGACTCCATCGACAGGAGTCCCACTCACCATGCCTCACAAGATCCCTCTCGCCGCCGCGCTGCTCAGCGCCAGCCTGCTGGCCAGCGCCCAGGACGGCGAAGCTCTGTTCAGCGGCCACCTCAGCCCGCTGCTGATCAGCCAGCAGACCCGCTCCCAGCTCGATGCCGAGGGCGAGGCCCGCATCAGCACGCTGGGCCCGGCCACCGGCAGCCACCGGCGCGGCCTGCTGGCGCCGCTGTTCGAGCTGAACAAGCCGATCGGTGGCGCGGGCGGCGAGCTGTTCGCCCGCAGTGCGATCGGCGGCCTGGCCGATGGCTACCAGCTGCAGGCCGGCTACCGCTGGCCGCTGGGCTCGGGTTCGCGCCTGAGCCTGGCCCTGCTGCCCGGGCTGGTGCAGCAGCAGGTCTGGCAGGACCCCTACGCGCTGGGCATCGCACGGCGCAAGACCGACGCCAGCGTGCACGGCCTGCAGCTGCAAATCGACCGGCTGCTGGGCAGCCAGCTCGAACTGCAGCTGGCCGCCGGCCGGCGCCGCATCGACGCCGAGCACAGCGGCGAGCAAGGTTTCCGCGCCGAGCAGCGGCAAAGCCTGCGGCGCGAGGGTCGGCTGCTCTATGCGGCGCTGGGCCAGCGCCTGGACCTGGGCGGCGGCCGCAGCCTGCGGTGGCAGCTGGACTTGCGCGAGGACAGGGCCGAAGGTGCGGCGATGGCCGCGCGGCGCTGGGGCGGCGAATGGGAGCTCGGCCAGCAGCTGGGCCGTCACGGCCTGGCACTGGGCGCCACCTGGCACCGCCTGGGCTACGAGGCCAGCCACCCGCTGAGCGGCGACCGGCGCCGCGACCATCAGCAGGCCCTGAGCCTGCGCTACCACTACGGCGCGCCCTTTGGCTGGCGCGACACCGCGCTGATCGCCCGGGTGGGCTGGCAGCGCCAGAGCAGCAATATCGCCTTCTACCGCGAGCGCGAGGCCTCGCTGGGCCTGGGTCTGCGCTACGCGTTCTAGAACAGCGGCGTCTGCTCGCCGACCTGCTGGCCGGTGGCGCGTGCCTCGATGGCCAGCAGGCGCAGTTTCGTGGCAACGCCGCCGTGAGCAGAGAAGCCCACCAGATTGGCAGACGCGACGCCACCCGCCCCCATCACCCGATGGCAGGGCACGATGGGCGCGAAAGGGTTGCTGCCCTCGGCCCGGCCGACCGCGCGCGCCGCGCCCGGCTGGCCCAGGCGCGCGGCGACTTCACCATAAGTCAGGGTCTGGCCGACCGGGATGCGCCGGGTCAGCGCATGGACCTGGCGGTTGAACTCGGGCAGGCCGCGTTCGTCCAGTTCGATCTCCAGCAGATCGCGCGGCTCGCCGGCCAGCAAGGCCTGCACACCGGCACGGGCCTGCTGCACCGGCGGCGGCAGCTGCTCAAGCGCCAGCACCTCGCGCGCGGCCGGAAAGCGCGCCCGCATGCGGTCGCGCGTGGCGGCGGCGCTTTCCTCGGGCAGCTGCGAACCGACGATGCCCTGCCCTCCCCAGGCCAGCGCACAAGTCCCCAGGGCCGTGTCGTAGCAGTGGAAGAACAGCGTGTCCATCAGACCGAATCCCGACCGACTGTCAGACCGGCTATCAGACCGGCTGGGCGGCCCGCTCGGCCTTGTCCTGCGCCACGTGGGCGGCAACACCCAGGCGCTCCCGGGTGGCCAGGGCGGCGACCTCGTCCACCGGCAGGCGCTTGAGTTGCGCATCGCTCCAGACCTGGCGCCAGCGCCGGGCCCCAGCCTGGCCATTCCACAGGCCCAGCGCATGACGCATCGCCTGGGTCCAGGGCCGGCCAGCCTCGACCTGCGCGCGCAGATAGTCCAGCCAGTCGGCCTCGACCTGCTCGCGGCTGACGGCCGGGTCGGCCCTGCCGAAGAAGCGCGAATCCCACTGCGCCATCTGCCAGGGCTCGTGATAGGCCTGGCGGCCCACCATCACACCGTCCACATGCTGCAGCTGCTCGGCGATCTCGGCATCGCTCTTGAGGCCGCCGTTAATGACGATGGTCAGCGCCGGAAACTCGCGCTTGAGGCGGTGCACCAGCTCGTAGCGCAGCGGCGGGATCTCGCGGTTGTCCTTGGGCGAGAGGCCCTGCAACCAGGCATTGCGCGCATGGACGATGAAGACCTCGCAGCCGGCCTCGGCAATGGTGCCGACGAAGTCGCGCACGAAGTCATAGCTCTCGACCTTGTCGATGCCGATGCGGTGCTTGATCGTGACCGGAATGCTGACGGCATCCTTCATCGCCTTCATGCCCTCGGCCACCAGGGCCGGCTCGGCCATCAGGCAGGCGCCGAAAGCGCCGCGCTGCACCCGCTCGCTGGGGCAGCCGCAGTTCAGATTGACCTCGTCATAGCCCCATTGCTCGGCCAGCTTCGCGCAGGCCGCCAGATCGGCCGGCTCCGAGCCACCCAGCTGCAGCGCGACCGGGTGCTCCTGCGCATTGAAGTCCAGATGGCGCGGCTGATCGCCATGCAGCAGCGCGCCGGTGGTCACCATCTCGGTGTAGAGCCGCGTCTGGCGGGTCAGCAGGCGGTGGAAGCTGCGGCAATGCTTGTCGGTCCAGTCCAGCATGGGGGCGACCGACAGGCGCCAGGGGCTGGGGGCTGCAGTGGAGTTATCGAGAGAATCGGGCATGTCTTGGCGGGGATGAGCCGCAATTATCCCGCCGAACGGCATTGCCCTGTGCAGGCAGGCCGGCAACACCACACGGTCGGCCGGCCTGCCTTGCCCCGAAAGATCAGGGCTTGTGATCTACGCTTTCCTCAAGGTGTGTAGCTGATCTGCAAGCTCGCGCCCGAATAGGCACGGTAGCCGTACAGCCCGATATAGAGCCAGCCCGGGGCCGGATTGCTCAGGCTGCAGGTCTCGAGATTGGTGCTGCCCTCCTTCTTGCAGTTGTAGCTGCTGGCCGTGGGTTTCTGGCCCGGCTGGGTGAACAGGTCCAGGTCGCCGCTGCCGCCACTGGTGCGCACCTGCAGCTGGGTGGTGCCGGCCGGCACCGCGACCTTCCAGTAGCGCCAGCTGCGGGCCGCCCCGGCCAGGCCGCCGACGCTGTTCAGCAGCACCGGCACGCCGTCGTCGCTCAGCACCACGCTGCGGCTGGTGTTGGCGCTCAGGCCCTCGTTGTCGGTCACGGTCAGGCGCACGTTATAGCTGCCGGCCGCCGCATAGGTCTTGACCGGGTTGGTGCCGCTGGCGCTGCTGCCGTCACCCAGCTCCCAGCTGCGCGCGGTGATGCTGCCGTCATCGCTGCTGCGGTCGCTGAAGGAGACCGTCAGGCCGTTGACGCTGTAGTCGAAGGCGGCCTGCGGCGGGGTGCCGCCAGTGCCGGATTCGATGTCCAGGTAGACCGCGCTCGGCGCGCCCCAGTTGCCGGCGCTGTCGCGTCCGCGCAGATAGATGATGTGCCGGCCCACCGCGAGCCCGCTGGTGTCGACCGTGGCGCGCACCGCCTCGGAGGCGGCATTGAAGCTGCCATCGCTGGCCGCCATCGGCTGCGCCACCGCACCGGCCTGCCAGGGCGCGAGGTCGAGGTAGTACTCGGCCGCGTTGACCACCTGGGTCGGCTCGGCGCCATTGCTGTTGTTGTAGCGGGTGTCGTCGATGCGCGCCGTCAGGGTCACCGGCGTGCCCGCGCGCACCCGGGCGGCCGACAGCGCCGGTTCCAGGCTGTCCGGCCCGGCCGGCGTGATGTAGGGCGTGCGTGCCACCTTGGCCGCGTAGATCAGGGCCGGCAGATTGCCCGGCAGCAGGGTGTTGCTGTAGTAGCTGCACTGCTCGAAGAAGGCGGTGCCCAGCTCGAAGGTGAAGGCCGCGACGCCCAGTTCGCCGTAGCTGGGGCCGTCGCTGGTGCCGTCGGTCTCGTACAGGCTCAGCGAGCGCTGCGGCGTGTGGCCGTTCCAATAGGCGAACTTGCGCCCCAGCGTGGCGAGCTGGCGGTCATTGCCGGCCACCGTGCCATTGGTGCCCCAGGGCCACAGCAGCAGGCGGCCATGGCTGTGAATGTCCAGATGGATGCCGCTGGTGTCCAGCGGCGCGGCGTCGCCACGGTGGGGGCCGCGACGGTCCGGCCAGAGGCTGCGGATATAGGCCTCGACCGCACGGGTCTCGGGCTCGGAGGCGCCGCTGGGGCCGCGATAGGTTTCGCTGCAGGCATTGCCGCTGGAGCCGCTGCCGCCGGTGGAGTTCCAGCCGAAGCCGAAGTTGCGGTTCAGGTCGGCACCGCGGCTGTTGCTGGTGGCGCCGCAGTAGGCGGTGTTGGTGTTCTTGCGCCAGAGCAGGCCGGTCTCGGCCTTCTTGCGCCCGTCGGGGTTGGTGACCAGCAGCAGATGGACCTCGTGGTGGTCGAGGATCCAGCTCAGGTCGGCATCGACGCCGTGGCCGTTGACCAGGCGTTTGGCGAACTCCAGCACCAGCGGCGTGGTCGTGTACTCGCGGGCATGGATGCCGGCATTGACGAAGAGCTTGGGCTTGTCGCCGGCGACCGCGCTCTTGCTGAGCGTGAGCACCCGCAGGTCGTAGCCGCCGAGATTGCGGCTCTTCTGCCAGGAGTCGCCGATGTCGATCCAGCGCGCCAGCTGGGGCTTGGCGGCGATCAGCGCATCGACCTGGGAGAACACCTCCTCGACGGTCGGGTAGCAGCTGTAGTTCGGGATGCCCAGGGCCACGACCTCACCGGCCTGCGCCTGTTGTTGACGCTGCTGCTGCAGGGCCGCGCTCTCGCGCCGGGCCTGCTGGGTCTGCTGCTCCCACCAGCTCTTGTCGGCCTCCAGGCGGAAGCCCTGGGCACGCAGCTCGCGCGCCTCGGCCGGGCTGATGTTCACGACGACATAGCCCAACTCGTACTTCGACTCCAGGGTCTCGAAGCGGCTGTGGGCGATCGCCTGGGCGCGCGCCAGATCACTGAAATAGGCGCGCATCACGACCCGGTCCTCGGCCGGTCGCCCGGCGATCTCATGGGCCTGGGCCAGGGGCCAGCTCAAAGCGAGCAGGGCTGCGGCGAGCAGGGGGCGCAGCCGGCCGCGCGGGGCGGCCTTGGGGGGTGTTTGAACAGGATTCACAAAGAGGTCCTCCGATCATGGCTTAGCCGCTCGTGGCAGCCACCCAGTCAAGACGGCAAAACGGTGCCGCCGCCGTACTGCAATCTTCGGGAGCTACTGCTGCTCCAGCGCCAGCTGCCATTGCAGGTGCTGCAGCCGCCCGTCGGCCAGGCTCAGGCGCAGACCGTCACGCCGGCCGCGCCAGCTGATCCAGGCGCAGCCGGCATCGCGGGCCCAGGGCCGGTCCGCCTCGCAGGAGCGCAGCAGCGCGCCCAGCTCGGTGTCCAGCCTCTCGGTCGTCGGGGGGTGGCGCTGCAGCTGCGCGGCCAGCGCCTGCAACAGGCGGTGCTTGCGGCCCTGCCAGGCATCGAGCTCGGGCTGCCAGGGGCCGCCCTCGAACCAGCCCTGGCGCTGGGCCAGCGGCCGCAGCTCGGCGACCAGGGCGCTGGCCGCCGCAGGCCATGCCTCATCGGCCCGCGGGCATGACGCCAGCAGGCCCAGGGCCAGCATCAGCCAGGCCCTTGCGGATTGTTGCCGCGCTCCCATCGCGGCAGTGTGCGCTGATCGCCCACAGCGCGACTCAGGGCTTACCCCTTGGGAGCGGCGCCGAACAGCTCCGGATGGCGCTGGGCGTACCAGTCCTTGACCTGCTCGTGGTCCAGGGTCAGCAGGGTCTTGAAGTCGGGCACGAACAGATAGCCCAGCGCGCTGGCCGCCGACAGCAGGCCGAACAGGAAGTAGACGGTGGCCACCTCCAGCTTCAGCAGCGCCAGGCCGGCCAGCGCAGGCCCGGCGGCCGCCGCGATATTCATCGTCATCATGCCCACCGAGCTCAGGCGGGCCCGGAAATGCTCCGGGATGGCCAGCATGCGATGGGTCTGGCCGACCAGCACGCCGCAGGAATTGGCCAGGCCGACCAGGAACAGGGCCAGCACCAGCACCTCGCCCTGGCCGGTCCAGCCCGCCAGCGCCAGGCCCAGGCCCTGGGCGGCGGTGGCGCCGACCCGGGTCGCATAGCGGCCGATCCGCCGGGCCACCCAGGCCGAGCCGCCCAGTGCACCGACCAGCATGCCCAGCGACAGCCCGGTCTCGGCCGCGCCCAGCCAGGCACCCGAGAGCCCGAGGGCCTTGATCTTCAAGGGCACCAGCATCGTGAAGGCCGGGAACATGAACAGCATGCCGACGAAGTTCACCAGGGTCCACCCCCGCTCCAGCGGCATGGTCCAGCTGGCCCGCAGGCCCTGGCGCAGATCGTCGCGCCAGGCGCTCATGCCACGCCCCCCGCGTGCCGGCGGC
>NZ_JAQOWX010000101.1:9383-20400 GCF_028462495.1 Paucibacter sp. XJ19-41 | reverse complement strand
CGGCGCTTCGACGCCGAGGTGCCCGCCAGGAGCGCCAGCGCCGCCGGCGCCGCGCAGGCGCTGTCGCAGGCGCTGAGCCAGAGCTTCGATGCGCTGCTGCCCTGGCTGGAGACCGAGCTGGCGCGGGCGGCCAAGGTCAGCGCGCCACCGGCCGGCTGAGCGCAAGCAGGGGGAAAGCTGGTCTCGCTAAAATCCTGCCAGCCTTACAAACCCGGACCCGCCTCATCATGACCACCGCGATCAAGCACGACGACCTCGTCGACAGCGTGGCTGCCGCCCTGCAGTACATCAGCTACTACCACCCGACCGACTACATCCAGCACCTGGCCCGTGCCTATGAGCGCGAGCAGAGCGCCGCCGCCAAGGACGCGATCGCGCAGATCCTGACCAACTCGAAGATGTGCGCCGAAGGCCGCCGCCCGATCTGCCAGGACACCGGCATCGTCAATGTGTTCTTGAAGGTGGGCATGGATGTGCGCTTCGAGGGCTTCCCCGGCTCGCTGGAGGACGCCGTCAACGAGGGCGTGCGCCGCGCCTACAACCACCCCGACAACAAGCTGCGCGCCTCGGTGCTCAACGACCCGCTGTTCGAGCGCAAGAACACCAAGGACAACACGCCGGCGGTGATCAGCGTCAGCATCGTGCCCGGCAATACCGTCGATGTGATGGTGGCCGCCAAGGGCGGTGGCTCCGAGAACAAGAGCAAGTTCGTGATGATGAATCCGAACGACAACCTGGTCGACTGGGTGCTGAAGACCGTGCCGCAGATGGGCGCCGGCTGGTGCCCGCCGGGCATGCTGGGCATCGGCGTCGGCGGCACGGCCGAGAAGGCCATGCTGATGGCCAAGGAGTCCTTGATGGACGACATCGATATGTACGAGCTGCTGGACCGCGGCCCGCAAAGCAAGCTCGAAGAGCTGCGCATCGAGCTCTATGAAAAGGTCAACGCGCTGGGCATCGGCGCCCAGGGCCTGGGCGGCCTGACCACCGTCTTGGACATCAAGATCAAGACCTACCCGACCCATGCCGCCAGCAAGCCGGTCGCGATGATCCCGAACTGCGCCGCCACCCGCCACGCCCATTTCGTGCTTGACGGCTCCGGCTCCAGCTATCTGGAAGCGCCCAGCCTGGACCTGTGGCCCGACGTCAAATGGGCGCCCGACTCCAACCAGCGCCGCCGCGTCGACCTGAACGCACTGAGCCGCGAAGAGATCGCCAGCTGGAAGGCCGGCGACACGCTGCTGCTGAACGGCAAGATGCTGACCGGCCGCGACGCCGCGCACAAGCGCATCGCCGACATGCTGGCCAAGGGCGAAAAGCTGCCGGTGGACTTCACGAACCGCGCGATCTATTACGTCGGCCCGGTCGATCCGGTGCGCGATGAAGTGGTCGGCCCGGCCGGCCCGACCACCGCCACGCGGATGGACGGCTTCACCCGCATGATGCTGGAGAAGACCGGCCTGACCGTGATGATCGGCAAGTCGGAGCGCGGCCCTGTGGCGATCGACGCGATCCGCGACAACAAGGCCGCCTACCTGATGGCCGTCGGCGGCTCCGCCTACCTGGTTTCCAAGGCCATCAAGGCCGCCAAGGTGCTGGGCTTCGAGGACCTGGGCATGGAAGCGATCTACGAGTTCGACGTCACCGACATGCCGGTCACGGTGGCCGTCGATTCGAACGGCACCAACGCCCACGACACCGGCCCGGCCGAGTGGAAGGAGCGCATCGCCTCGGGCAAGGCGGTGAAGATTCCGGTGGCGGCGGGCTGAGCCCGGCCGCAGCAACCTCCGCCCCCTGACGAAGCCACCGCCCAGCGGTGGCTTTTTTGTTGCCGGTCCGAAGCCGGATGCGCTTCTTCAGTCCGTCAGCGGCTCGAAGAACTCGAACGCGCTGCCGCGATTCTTGGCGCGGTACATCGCGGCATCGGCATGGGCGATCAGCGTCGGGCCGCTCATGCCGTGCTCGGGGTAGAGCGCGATGCCTATGCTGGGCGTGACGCGAAACTGCGTCGCCCCCAGCCCGACAGGCGAGCCTATCGCCTCGCGGACCATG
Organism: Paucibacter sp. XJ19-41; assembly: GCF_028462495.1. Classification (NCBI taxonomy): domain Bacteria; kingdom Pseudomonadati; phylum Pseudomonadota; class Betaproteobacteria; order Burkholderiales; family Sphaerotilaceae; genus Roseateles; species Paucibacter sp. XJ19-41. The sequence continues at coordinate 18,348 of NZ_JAQOWX010000101.1, read as the reverse complement.
GCCGCGATGCGCGCCACGGCCTCGCGGCCGGAGGGATTGATCAGCAGATAGAGGAACTCATCGCCGCCGTTGCGGCAGACGGTGTCCTCGTCGCGTGCGTTGCGCATCAGGCGTTCCGCCACGGCCGTCAGCACGGTGTCGCCGGCGGCATGGCCATGGGTGTCGTTGACGAGCTTGAAGCGATCCAGATCCAGGAACAGCACGGCGAGTAACCAGCCATGGCGCTCGGCCCCGGCAATGGCCTGCGCCAGCCTATCATCGAACAGCGTGCGGTTGGGCAGGCCGGTCTTCTGGTCATGCATCGCGAGCTGGCTGGCCGTGCGCTCGGCGTCGCGGGACAGGGCCAGCGCCGCCTCCGAGTCGGCCAGGGCCAGGCGGGAGCGGCTCAGGGCCTGTTCCACCGCCTGGACCTCATCCACCCCATCGCTGAGGTTGTCGGCCAGTTGCTGTAGATCATCAGCACAGCCCTGCACCCGCTGCTCGACGGCCAGACCGTGCTGCAGCGCCTGGGCGGCCGGCAGCATCGAGGCCCCGTCCGCGATATGCGCTTTGGCCAGCTCGTTGGCCGATCCCAGGTCCTCGGCGCAGGCCTGAACCTCGGCCTTGACCTCATGGCTCTGGCCCAACGCCGTGTTCAGCACATGCCGCACGCGCGAGGGCTGGGCCGCGGCCGGTGACGGCGGAAGGCGGGCGGGCTTATCCAGCTCTCTGGCTTTGGTGCGATGCGTGATCTTCATCCCACCACAGTAGTCGCCGGCGTCCGGGGCGTCTGTGGGGCAGCGCACAGAGCGCAGCCCCGGCGGGAAATGCCTGCCTGAGGCTTAGCATGGTCTGCACGCGCGGCCGGGCCTCGCCACCCCCTTGCTTGGGCGCCCCCCTTGCCGGGATGGCGGCCAGGCGCCCCTTCGGCGACGATGCCGCCAGGGAGGTCGCCAACAAGGCGGCGCGGCCGCAGGACGATGACGTCGGCGGACCGCAGCCAGAACCTCCCGCTGCGCCATGGGAGGGCGAACGATGTGGATTTCCAAGTATTGGTATGAGAAGCTGCCGGCGCTCTATGCGGCAGCGGCCCTGCTGAGCCTGGCCTGGCTGGGCACGCCGGCGGCCTTCAGCGCAACGCTGCTGATGGCGGCGGCGGCGCTGACCGCCTGGTGGCGCTACCAGCACCGCCGGTCGGACTGAAAGAACCAGTAGAGCCCGGCCTCAAGCCAGCCGGAACACCTTGACCAGCGCGCTCAGGCGCTCGGCCTGCTGGCTCAGGCTTTGCGCGGCCGCCGTGCTTTGCTCGACCAGCGCGGCGTTCTGCTGGGTCACTTCGTCGAGCTGACCCACGGCCAGGCTGACCTGCTGGATGCCGCCACTTTGCTCGCCGGTGGCCACCGAGATCTCGCTGATCAGCCCGGAAACCCGCTGCACCTGAGTGACCAGCTCGCCCATGGTCTGGCCGGCCCGCTGGACCTGGCGCGCGCCGTCTTCGACCTTCTCGACGTTCTCGCTGATCAGGCTCTTGATCTCGCGTGCGGCGGCGGCCGAGCGCTGGGCCAGCGAGCGCACCTCGGAGGCGACGACCGCGAATCCGCGCCCCTGCTCCCCGGCACGGGCCGCCTCGACGGCCGCGTTCAGCGCCAGGATATTGGTCTGGAAGGCGATGCCGTCGATCACCGAGGTGATGTCGGCGATCTTCTTGCTCTGCGCGCTGATCGCATCCATCGTGCCCACCACCTGACCGACCGCCGCACCGCCCTGGCTGGCCACACCGCTGGCGGTGGCCGCGAGCTGGGTGGCCTGGCGGGCCGACTCGGCGTTGTGCTGCACGGTCGAGGTCAGCTGGTCCATCGACGAGGCGGTCTCCTGCAGGCTGCTGGCCTGGTGCTCGGTGCGGCTGGACAGGTCCTGGTTGCCGGCCGCGATCTCGCTGGAGGCCAGCGCGATGCTCTGCGCCGACTGGTTGACATCGGTGACCAGCGCCCGCAGCGAATCGCGGGTGCGCTGCAGCGCCGCCATCATCGAGCTGGCGTCACCCGGCGCCACCGGCACCTCGGCCAGCAGATCGCCGGCCGCCACCCGCTCCAGCACCTGGCGTGCGGTGGCCGGATCACCCCCCAGCTCACGCTGCACGCAGCGGCGCAGGCTGACGAGAAAAGCGATGCAGACCGCCAGGCTCAGCAGCGCCAGGCTCAAGACGGTCCAGCGCGCCGAACTCATCGCGGCGGCGGCTTCCTTGCGCGCGCCTTCCTTGTCAGCGCCGGTGATCTTCTTGAGCTCCAAGAGCTCGGCGCGCAGCTCGCGCCAGGCCGGGGTTTCCTGCTTGTTCAGCAGCGCGGCCGCAGCGGCGGCATCCTGTTGCACCTGGGCCAGCACCTGCTGTTGCATCTCGGCCAGGCGGCTGCGCAGGGCGGCCATCGCACGCAGCTTGCCCAGTTGCTCGGGCGAGGCGGCCGCCTCGGCCGCGCCGGCGGCCTTGTCATAGGCCTTGGCCGCGCCGTCGAGGTTCTCGTAGGCCTTCTTGTTGGCCGGGTCCAGGATGATGTTGCGCAGCGCCTGGCCCATTTGCAGGCCCTGGGCATACATCTCGTTGACCTCGGCCGACAAGGCGTCTTCATGCGTGAAGTAGTCGCCCAGCTGGCGCTCCACCGAGTAGGTGCCGACACTGACGGCCACGCCCAGCACCAGCACCAGGCCGGCCGGCACCGCCAGGGACAACATCACCCGTTGCATGAATCGCATAACCATCCTTTGTCGACAAAGTCGGGATGGTAGGCAGCAGCCCCGGGTTCAGGGGGGTGTCACAGGCGCCAAATCGGCACTATTGCGCGCTTGGTGCACAACCCGTTGCGGGAACGGGATCTCGATACCCAGTTCGTCGAACAGACGCAGGATGGCCAGATTGACCTGGGAGCGCACGCCCAGCTGGCCGTTGTGCGGATCCTCGATCCAGAAGCCGATCTGCAGGGTCAGCCCGTCGGCCGCAAACTCGCGCAGCAGCACGCCGGGCGCCGGGTCGTGCAGCACCCGCGGCACCTTCATGATCTCCTCGACCATGCGCGGCATCAGGGCCTCGACATCGGTGCCATAGGCCACCTGCACCGTCGTGACCACTGAGACGCGCGGATCGGCCAGCGATGAGTTCTCGACCCGCTGCGTGATCAGCATCTCGTTGGGCACGACCGACTCCCGGCCGTTGAGCGCACGGATCACCGTGTAGCGGGTCTTGATATCGCTGATGCGGCCCTCGAAGCCGTCCACCATCACCATATCGCCGATGCGCAGCGAGCGCTCGGCCAGGATCACGAAGCCGCTCACATAATTGGCCGCCAGCTTCTGCAGGCCCAGGCCAATGCCCACGCCGATCGCGCCGCCCAGCACGCCCAGCGCGGTCAGGTCGATGCCGGCCGCCGTCAGCGCCAGCAGCAGGCCGACAAAGATCAAGAGCGAGCGGGTCAGGTTGACGCCGATCTTGCGCAGCGACAGATCGGTGGTCACATTGCGCAGCAGCCGCGCCTCGATCACCGACGAGACCCACAGCGCCAGCACCATCACCAGCACCGCGCTGAGGCTGCCCTCGATCAGCGCGCGCAGGCTGACCTGGCTGGCGCCGATCTTCCAGCTGATGCCATCCAGCTCGGCCAGCAGCACCGGCAGCAGGCCGGTGATCCACAGGACGGAGCCGCCCCAGGCCAGCCAGGAGACGGTGCGCTCGATCAGCTTGACCCAGCCCGAGCTGGGCAGCGCCGCGCTCAGCACCCGCACCGTCAGCCGTATCACCGCCAGCGAGATCAGCACCGGGATCACGACCTTGAACACCGCCACCGGCATGCCCAGCAGCGGCAGCGCCCGCCGCGCGCCCCAGGCCAGCGCCAGCGCCAGCAGCGGGAACAGCACGCCGTCGAACAGCTGGCGGCCGAACAGCACCGAGGGCGGCTGGGGCTGGCGGCCGCGCAGGCGCCAGACGATCAGCCAGGCCAGGCCCAGGCAGGCCAGCAGCAGAGCCAGCTCGGTCAGCGCTGCGGGCTGCAGCAAGGACGCCAGCAGGGTCTGCAATTCGTCAAAAGTNCAGGCGCCAGACGATCAGCCAGGCCAGGCCCAGGCAGGCCAGCAGCAGAGCCAGCTCGGTCAGCGCTGCGGGCTGCAGCAAGGACGCCAGCAGGGTCTGCAATTCGTCAAAAGTCAGGGGATGATGGTTCATTCGTCGGAGCGGCCGCCGGGTGGCGTCGCATCAAAAAAGTCGCGCCGGGCTCAGACCCCGGCCAAAACCCGCAAATGCACACCGACGCTGCGCGCCAGCGCGCCCAGGTGGTAGCCGCCCTCCAGGCAGGAGACGATGCGGCCCTGGGCATGGCGCTCGGCCAGCTCCTTGATGCGCCAGGTGATCCACTCGTAATCGGCCTCGACCAGGCCCAGCTGGCCCAGATCGTCGTCGCGGTGGGCATCGAAGCCGGCCGAGATGAAGATCATCTCGGGCTTGAAGCGCTCCAGCGCCGGCATCCACATCGCCTCTATCATTTCGCGGATCTCGCCGCCGCGGGTGTAGGCCGGCACCGGCACATTGATCATGTTCTCGCCCTTGGGCACGGCGCCGCAATAGGGATAGAGCGGGTGCTGGAAGATGCTGACCATCAGCACGCGCTCGTCGCCGGCCAGGATGTCTTCGGTGCCGTTGCCGTGGTGTACATCGAAGTCCACCACCGCGACGCGCTGCAGCCCGCGCACATCGAGCGCATGGCGGGCCGCGATCGCGACATTGTTGAAGAAGCAAAAGCCCATGCTCTGCTCGCGCGTCGCATGGGGGCCCGGCGGGCGCACCGAGCAGAAGGCATTCTCGACCTGGCCGTCTATCACCAGAGCGGTGGCCTGCACCGCCGCGCCGGCGGCGCGCAAGGCGGCCGACCAGGTGTCGGGGTTGGCGATGGTGTCGGGGTCGATGGCGCGCGACTCGCCACTGGCGGCCAGCGACTCCAGCGTGTCGCGCAGCTGGGCCACATAGCCATGGGTATGGGCCAGCTCCACGTCCGACAGGCGCACGCTCGGCGCCTCATGGCGCTCCAGCGCGACATCCAGGCCGCTGCCGATCAGCCAGTCCTCGATCGCGTCCAGGCGCTGCGGGCATTCGGGATGGCCGGCGCCCATATCGTGGCGGCGGCAGTCGGAGTGGCTGAGATAGGCAGTGGGCATGCGGGAGGGCGCGGCAGTCGGGGTGGCGCGGCGTGTTTTGAGTTAATGTCCGAGCATGAGCGAGCAAGCCACCCCACCCCAGTTGTTCCAGCAACTCAAGACGCTGCAGCACCAGATTAGCACGATCATCCGCGGCAAGCCGACCCAGATCCGCGACTGCGTGGCCTGCCTGATCGCCGGCGGCCATTTGCTGATCGAAGACCTGCCCGGCGTCGGCAAGACCACGCTGGCCCACACCCTGTCGGTCTCGATGGGCCTGCGCTTCTCGCGCGTGCAGTTCACCTCGGACCTGATGCCCTCCGATCTGCTGGGCGTCTCGGTCTACGAGCGCGAGCGCAGCGGCTTCGCCTTCCACCCCGGGCCGGTATTCGCCCAGGTGCTGCTGGCCGACGAGATCAACCGCGCCGGCCCCAAGACCCAGAGCGCGCTGCTGGAGGCGATGGAAGAGAACCAGGTCAGCGTCGACGGCCAGACCCATGCCCTGCCCCAGCCCTTCTTCGTGATCGCAACGCAAAACCCCAGCGAGCAGCTTGGCACCTATCCGCTGCCGGAGTCGCAGCTGGACCGTTTCCTGATGTGCATCTCGCTGGGCTATCCGGACGAGAAAGCTGAGCGCGAGCTGCTGATGGGCCAGGACAGCCGCGAGGCGATCCGCGCGCTGGGCGCGGTGATGCAGCCCGGCGAGCTGCTGGCGGCCCAGGCCGCCGTGCGCGAGATCCATGCGGCGCCGGCCCTGCTGGACTATCTGCAGGCCCTGCTGGCCGCGACCCGCTCGGGCCAGTGGTTTGTCGAAGGCCTGAGCCCGCGTGCCGGCCTGGGCGTGCTGCGCGCCTCGCGCGCGCGCGCCCTGCTGGACGAGCGCGACTATGTCTCGCCCGACGATGTGCAGGCCATCCTGCCGCAGACCATTGCCCACCGTCTGCGACCCAAGGCCGGCAGCGGCCGCGGCGCGCGCGAGCAGGTGCGGGCCATGATCGAGTCCATCCCGATTCCCTGAGCGCTGATATGGTGCAGTCCCTCCGACGCCGCGCCCGGGCCTGGTGGCAGGCCCGCCATCCGCTCAGCGACACCCACCAGATGGGCCAGCGCAATATCTACATCCTGCCGAGCCGGCCGGGGCTGTTCTATTGCATCACCCTGGTCGTGCTGCTGCTGGCCTCGATCAATGACCAGCTGAGCCTGGGCTATCTGCTGACCTTTCTGCTGGCTGGCGCGGGTTTTGCGTCGATGCACGCCACCCACGCCAATCTGCGCGGCCTGAGCCTGGACCTGAAAGGCCCGCAGCCGGTCTTTGCCGGCGACGATGTGCAGCTGGAGGTGAGGCTGCACAACAGCGGCCGGGCACGCTATGGCATCGGCATTCAGGTCCGGCAGGGCAAGGAGGCGGAGCCGGCCTGGGCCGATGTGCCGGCGCTGGGCCACAGCCTGCTGCAGCTGCGCTGCCCGGCGGCCACGCGCGGCCTGATGCAGCTGCCGCAGCTGCGCGTCTCGACCCGTTTTCCGCTCGGCCTGTTCGGCGCCTGGAGCATCTGGCGGCCGGCGGCCCGGGTCTGGGTCTATCCCCGGCCCGAGCAACCGCCGCCGGCCCTGCCCGGCCAGGCGGCCAGCAGCGGCGAGGGCCAGCGCGCCGCGACGCTGATGGTGCGCGGCCAGGACTTCGAGGGGGTGCGCCCCTACCGCCAGGGCGATTCGATCAAGCAGGTGCTGTGGAAGAAGGCCGCCAGCGCCCCCGACGGCCAGCTGCTGGTGCGCGAGACCCTGGCGCCGGCCAGCCGCCAGCGCTGGTTGGACCTGGCTGACACCGCCGGCCTGGATTGGGAGGCGCGGCTCTCGCGCCTGAGCGCCTGGGTGCTGCTGGCCGAGCAGCTGGGCCAGTCCTATGGCCTGCGCCTGGGCGGGCAAGAACTGGCCCCCGATCATGGGCCGGCACAGCGCCAGGCCTGTCTGGAGCTGCTTGCGGCCGCTCCGCTGGAGCCGCTGCGATGAGTACCTGGGCCACATTCAAGGCTCGGCTGCAACACCTGCCGCGCGAGACCCGCGACACCTTCTTCCTGCTGTTCGCGATCGCCGCCACCGCCCTGCCCCATGCCAGCCATCTGCCGCTGTGGTGCACGGCGCTGACCGGCCTGATGCTGCTGTGGCGCGGCCTGCTGGCCTGGAACGGCCAGGCACTGCCCGGGCGCTGGAGCCTGAGCCTGCTGCTGCTGGTGACGGCCGGCCTGACCCTGCTGACTCACCGCACGCTGATCGGCCGCGAGGCCGGCATCACGATGCTGGTGATGCTGATGGCGATGAAGACGCTGGAGCTGCGCGCGCGCCGCGATGCCTTCGTCGTGTTCTTCCTCGGCTTCTTCCTGGTGCTGACCCAGTATCTGTACTCGCAGTCGCTGCTGACCGGGCTGTGGACCCGGGTCAGCGTCTGGGCCCTGCTGAGCGCGCTGGTGCTGGCCCAGATGCCGGTGGGCCAGCCCAGCCTGAAGCTGGCCGCGACCCAGGCCGCCCGCACCACCGCGATGGGCCTGCCGGTGATGGTGCTGCTGTTCCTGCTGTTCCCGCGTATCGCGCCGCTATGGGGCATCCCGAGCGACTCGGTGGGCCGTACCGGGCTCTCCAACGAGATGGAACTCGGCGCGATGTCGGAGATCGCCAACGACGAGAGCATCGCGATGCGGCTGCGCTTCGAGGGCCCGGCGCCGCCGCCGCAAGGCCTGTACTTCCGCGGCCCGGTGCTCAGCCGCTTCGACGGCCGCAGCTGGCGGCCGCTGCCCGGCAATAACAACCCCTTCATCAGCCGCGCGCCGGCCCCTCGGGTGCGGGGCCAGGTCTTGCGCTATGAGCTGACGATGGAGCCGCTGCGCCTGAGCGTGCTGCCGCTGCTGGAGAGCAGCCCCGAGGCCCCCGGCAGCGAGATGGATGTGCAGGGGCTGCTGCTGCGCCGCAGCATCGACCTGCAATGGCTGGCACCGCGGCCCATCACCGAGCGACTGCGCCTGAACCAGCAGGCCTATCTGGACTATGACAGCGGCCCGCTGCAGCCGACCCTGGGCCTGCAGGCCTATCTGGAGCTGCCCCAGGGGCTGAACCCGCGCACCCTGGGCTGGGCGGCCGAGTTGCGGCGCCGCCCCGAGCTGGCCGGACTCGACGAGGCCGCGTATGCGCCGGCCATGGTGGCCGCCGTGCTGCGCCACATCACCACGGCCGAGTTCATCTACACGCTGGCCCCGGGCCGCTACGGCGAGGTAACGCCGCATCTGATCGACGAGTTCTGGTTCGACCGGCGGCTGGGCTTTTGCGAGCATTTCTCGGCCGGCTTTGTCGTCGTGATGCGGGCCCTGGGCATTCCGGCCCGCATCGTCACCGGTTTCCAGGGCGCCGACCGCGAGCTGCAGGACGGCTATCTGGTCGTGCGCAACAGCCAGGCCCATGCCTGGGCGGAGGTCTGGCAGGCCGGGCGCGGCTGGGTGCGGGTGGACCCGACCGCGGCGGTGGCGCCGGACCGCGTCAATCTGGGCCAGGCCCTGAGCCCGCCGCCCGGCGCCTTCGCTGGCGCGCTGGGTCAGGTCAACCCGGCCCTGTGGCAGGGCTTGCGGGCCATTGCCCGGAGCTGGGAGCAGCTCAACAACCGCTGGCAGCAGTATGTGCTGAACTACTCGCGCAGCGACCAGTTCGATCTGCTGAAGAAGCTGGGCTGGCGCAGCCCCGACTGGCAGTCGCTGGGCCAGCTGGTCGGCGCGCTGATCGGCCTGCTGGCCGGCGCCGGCGCGGCCTGGGCGGCCTGGCAGGCCCGGCCGCA
>NZ_JAQOWX010000101.1:7101-9177 GCF_028462495.1 Paucibacter sp. XJ19-41 | reverse complement strand
CCTGCTGCGGGCCCGCCACGGCGCGGCGGCCGAGCCGCTGGCACGCCAGCTGCTGGCGCTGGAGCTCGCGCGCTATGCGGCCGGCAGCACGGCGAAGGCCGCGAACACGGCCGGCTGGCTGAACCGCTGGCGCTGGCTGCGCGAGTTCCGTGCCGCAGGCCGTATGCTGCGGCACCAGACCATGAAGACCTCCTGATGTTGTTGCGTGCCCTGACCCTTGCCCTGATCACCGCCGCGCTGGCCGGCCCGGCCCAAGCCACCAAGAAGAAACAAGCAGCACCGCCGCCCGCCGCCGCGCTCTACGGCGAGCGCGAAGACCTGATGCGTTTCGCCAGCGAGCAGGCCGCACTGCTGGGCTGGAACGAGGCCGGCCTGCGCCGCCTGCTGTCCCAGGCCCGCAAGCTGCCCACGGTGCAGCGCCTGATCATGCCGCCGCCGGCCGGCACGGCCAAGGACTGGGCCGCCTACCGGGCCCGCTTCGTCGAGCCGCGCCGGCTGCAGGCCGGCCTGGCCTTCTGGGCCACCCATGAGGCCGCGCTGGCGCGGGCCGAGGCGCAGTATGGCGTGCCGGCCGAGCTGATCGCCGGCCTGATCGGCGTCGAGACCTTCTACGGCCAGATCACCGGCGGCTTTCGCGTGCTGGACGCGCTGGTGACGCTGGGCTTCGACTTCCCGCCCGGGCGGCGCGACCGCAGTGAGTTCTTCCGCGCCGAGCTGGCCGAGTTCCTGAAGCTGTGCCAGCGCGAGGGGCTGGACGCGGCGACCGTCAAAGGCTCCTACGCGGGCGCAATGGGCTGGCCGCAGTTCATGCCAAGCAGCTGGAACAAGCATGCGATCGATTTCGATGGCGACGGCCATGTCGACCTGATTGGCAACCCGGTCGACGCGATCGGCTCGGTGGCCCACTACCTGGCCCAGCATGGCTGGCGGCCCGGCATGCCCACCCATTACACGGTGGCGGTACCGGTCGACACCGTCGAGCGGGCCCGCCTGCTGGCGCCCGACATCCTGCCCAGCTTCAGCGCCGCCCAGTTCGCCGAGGCCGGTGCCGAGCTCTCGGAGGCCGGCCGCGAACACCAGGGCGCGCTGGCCCTGGTCGAGCTGCAGAACGGCACGGCCGCGCCCAGCTATATCGCCGGCACCGCCAACTTCTATGCGCTGACCCGCTACAACTGGTCCAGCTACTACGCCTATGCGGTGATCGAGCTGGGGCGCACGCTGCGTGGCTTCAGGGACAGCGCTCAAAAACCCTGATCGTCGGCGCCGGAAAGGCCCACCTCGCGCTCGACCACCGCCGTGCGCTGCCAGTAGCGCCGCACCAGCTCGCGCTGGCATGAGGGCTCGGGCGCATCGCTGCGCCAGCGCAGCGCGCCGCAGTCGGCCGAGTTCCAGACCGGCACGCCGCGCGCCTGCAGCCGTGCCAGTACGGCCGGGGCCGGATGGCCGAAGCGGTTGCGGTAGCCGGCCTGCACAAAGGCCTGGCGCGGCGCCACCGCGTCCAGGAAAGCCGGCGTCGACGAAGTCTGGCTGCCATGGTGGGCCAGCATCAGCAAGTCGCTGGGCAGCTGCGGCAGGCCCAGCAGGCTCTGCTCCTGGGCCGCCTCGATATCGCCGCTCAGCAGCACGCCGCGCGCGCCGGCCCACACCTTCAGCACACAGGACAGCGCATTCGGTTTGACGGCCTCGCGCCGGTAGTCGGCCGGCTGCGGGTGCAGGATCTCGAAGTCCACGCCGTCCCAGCGCCAGCGCAGGCCCCGCTCACAGCGGCGCTGCGGCGGGCCTGCCGCCAGCAAGACATGACCCTCGTCCAGCGAGCTCAGCAACGCGCGCACCGGCAGGCCGGCCAGCAGCGCGGCGGCACCGCCGACATGATCCTGGTCGCGGTGGCTCAGCAGCAGCAGGTCCAGTTCGCGCACGCCCAGCGCCCGCAGCAGCGGCAGCAACACCCGCTGGCCGGCATCGGCCTGGGGCGTGTACTGCGCGCCGCTGTCGTAGAGCAGGCTGTGGTTGGCGGTGCGCAGCAGCACGGCCGTGCCCTGGCCGACATCGGCCGCCAGCAGCTCCAGCTGGCCCGGC
>NZ_JAQOWX010000101.1:0-7032 GCF_028462495.1 Paucibacter sp. XJ19-41 | reverse complement strand
CAGCAGCTCCAGCTGGCCCGGCGCCGGGCGCGGCACGGCCGGCCACAGCAGGCCCAGCGCCAGCGGCAGGCCCAGCAGCCGCGAACCCCAGGGCAGCGGCAGCACCAGCAGCAGCGCCGCCAGCAGGCCGCAGACCTGGGCCCATAGCGGCGCCACCGGCACATGCCAGACCGCCCAGGGTAGGCCGGCCAGCCAGCGCAGCCACAGCATCAGCCCCTGCAGGCACAGCACGGCCAGGTCCCACAGCAGCGGCACCAGGCTGCCGGCCAGGGCCAGCGGCGTGATCAGCAGGCTGACCACCGGGATCGCGACCAGATTGGCCAGCAGGCCCACCGCCGAGATCTGCTGGAAGAACAGCAGGGTCAGCGGCGCCAGACCCAGCGTGGCGACCCACTGGCTGTGCAGCGCCGCGCCGAGTTGAGCGCGCCAGCCCGGCGGCAGCAGGCCCGGCCCGCTGGCCATCAGCAGGCCGACCGCGACAAAGGACAGCCAGAACCCCGCCTGGCTGATCGCCCAGGGATCGATGGCCGTCACGACGCAGGCCGCCAGCAGCAGACTCAGCGGCCAGGGCCAGCGCAGGCCCAGCTGGCGCAGCAGCGCCAGCGTCAGCAACATCCAGACCGTGCGCTGGGCCGGCACACCCCAGCCCGAGAACAGCGCATAGGCCAGCGCCACCCCGACGCCGGCCCACAGCCCGGCACGCGGCGCGGGCAGCCACAGGCAAGACCTGGCACTGCGACGCCACAGCCCGGCCACCGCCCAGCCGGCGGCCCAAGCAAACATCGTGATGTGCAAGCCGCTGATCGCGACCAGATGGCTGATGCCGGTGTCGCGGAACAGGCCCCAGTCGCTGCGCGTGATCGCCGCCTGCTCGCCCAGGCTCAGCGCCACCAGCACGCCGGCGGCCCCGGGGTCGGGGACATGGCGCTGGATCGCATCGCGCAGGCGCTGACGCCAGCGGTCGATGCGCCAGGCGCCACCGGCCTCCAGCAGCCGATGGCCGCCGGGCCGCAGCACGCCGGTGGCGCGCAGCCCCTGCTCGAACAGCCAGAGCTCGTAGTCGAAGGCATGGGGGTTGGAGAGGCCGTGCGGGCGGCGCAGCCGCACCAGCAGCTGCCAGTGGTCGCCGGCCCGCCAGTCGGGCAGCGGCACACCCGGCTGGGCATAGGCGCTCAGCAAGAGGCGCGGCGGCACCTGAGGCTCGGCGCTGCGCTGCGGGTCCTCGGCCCGCTCGACCATGAAGACGAAGCGCCGCCCCGGCAGGCCACCCTGGCCCTGCACCGTCTGCGGCAGCGAGGCGATGCGACCGCTGAGCAGCAGGTCGCGCCCTTCCCAGGCGGCCGGCAAGGCCTGATCGAGCCGCTGCTGGGCCCGCCAGGCGCCCTGGCCGAAAGCCAGCAGGCCCAGGCTCAGCGCCAGCAGCAGGCCGCGCGGCCAGGCCCGGGGTCTGAGCAGCGCGAGCCCGGCCAGGGCCGCTGCAAGCAGCAGCACCGCCGCCAGCTCGCGCGCCTCGGGCAGGCGCGCGCAATGCTGCAGCGCCGCCAGGCCGGCCAGCCAGGCCAGCAGCGCCAACACGGCCGAATGCAGCGTGCGCCATGCGTCAGGCATCCGCTTCCTCCCTGGAAGCTCGGTGTAGGATTCGCGCCAACTTTCTAAACCTTTTTACCTGCCGTGAGTAGCCCCCGATGAGCACAACCGTCTATGAGCGTCTGAAGAACCTGGGCATCGAGTTGCCGCCCGTGGCCGTGCCGGTGGCGGCCTATGTGCCCTATGTGCGCAGCGGCAATCTGGTGTTCCTGTCCGGCCATATCGCGAAAAAGGACGGCAAGCCCTGGGTCGGCAAGCTCGGCCTGGACACCGATACCGCCACCGGCAAGGCGGCGGCCCGCGCGATCGCGATCGACCTGATGGGCACGCTGCAGGCCGCCGTCGGCGATCTGAACAAGATCACCCGCATCGTCAAGCTGATGAGCCTGGTCAACAGCACGCTGGAGTTCACCGAGCAGCATCTGGTGACCAATGGCGCCTCGGAGCTGTTCGCCGAGGTCTTCGGCGAGCGCGGCGCCCATGCGCGCAGCGCTTTCGGTGTGGCCCAGAACCCGATGGGGGCCTGCGTCGAGATCGATCTGGTGGTGGAAGTGGACGCGGACTGATCGATGTTCCTGACCGCCTCGAAACTGCCGGCGCGCGTGCTGGCCTTTGTCTGCCTGGCCAGCTTCGGCGGCGTCGCGATCGCGCTGATCGCCCAGCATGGCTTCAACGTCAAGCCCTGCCCCTGGTGCGTGATGCAGCGGGCCCTCTTCCTGCTGCTGGGTGCGGTGGCCGGCCTGGGCTGGCTGCTCAAGAGCAGCGCTGCGCTGCGCAAGCTTTCGCTGGGCGCGGTGCTGCTGCTGTCGCTGGCCGGTCTGGCCTCGGCCTACTACCAGCATGAGGTGGCCTCCAAGCTGGCCTCCTGCGATATGACCCTGGCCGACCGGGTCGTCACCGCGCTGGACCTGGAGACGCTGTGGCCCGATGTCTTCATGATCACCGCCTCCTGCGCCGAGGCCGCCGCCTACCGGCTGCTGGGCCTGCCTTATGAGTTCTGGAGCGCCCTGCTGTTTGCCGCATTCTTCGTGGCCGGCGTGCTGGCATTGCGGCGGCGCTGAGCCCGGCCTCATGCGCTCACGATGCCGCCGCTGACCCCCGCCGAGGTGCTGAGCATGGCGCGCCGCGCCGGCGCAGCCTGGCTGGCCGACGGGGCGCCCAGCATGGGCGCGGCCATCGCCTACTACACCTTGTTTTCGCTGGCGCCGCTGCTGCTGATCGTCGTGTCCGTGGCCGGCCTGGTGTTCGGCGCCGAGGCCGCGCGCGGCGAGATCTATGGCCAGCTGCAGGCGCTGCTGGGCAGCGCCGGTGCGCTGGCGGTTCAGGGTCTGCTGGAGAGCGTCAACCGGCCCGGTGGCAGTCTGCTGGCCACGGTATCGGGGCTGGTGCTGATGCTGATCGGCGCAACCTCGGTGTTCGCCGAGTTGCAGAGCACGCTGGACCGCATCTGGCGTGTGCCGGCCCGGCCGCTGAACGGGCTGTGGGCGCTGCTGCGCGCGCGCCTGCTGTCCTTCGGGCTGATCCTGGGTTTCGGCTTTTTGCTGATGGTCTCGCTGCTGATGGGTGCGGCGCTGTCGGCGCTGCACAAATGGTGGTCACCGCTGCTGGGCGGCTGGGACGATCTGATCCTGGTGATCGATCATCTGCTGAGCTTCGGCCTGATGACGGCGATGTTTGCGCTGATCTACAAGATCATGCCCAGGGCGCGGGTGGCCTGGGTCGATGTGTGGGTCGGTGCGGTGGTGACGGCCGCGCTGTTCAGCATCGGGCGCAGCCTGATCGGCCTGTATATCGGCAGCACCGCGATCAGCTCCGGCTTCGGCGCGGCCGGCTCGCTGGTGGTGCTGCTGATCTGGGTCTACTACTCGGCGCAGATCTTTCTGCTGGGCGCCGAGTTCACCTGGGTGTTTGCCCACGCGCGCGGCTCGCGCCGGCATCTGCCGATGCCGGCCTGATCAAGCCGTCTGCGGCTGCAGCAGCAAGGCGCACCAGGCCCCGTCGACCAGGGCATACAAGGCCCGCACCGCGCGCGGCTTGGGGCCTACCGGCCGGCTCAGCCGCGCCGCGCAGAGCTGGGCCGCGCGCCGCAGTGCGGAGACCTCCGGGCGGTTGCCGTGGCAGTGTTCGCGCGCCACCACCAGGCCGGCGTCCTGAAGCGTCGAGCCGTCGGAAAACTCGACGCGCGCACGCACGACGATGCTGGCGGGTGTGCTCAGCAGCAGATCCACATCGAGCGCCGGTTCGGCCTCGGCACGCTGCGGGCTGTTCATGATCCTGTTCATGCAGCGATGCTAGGCAGGCCGCGCGCCTGCCCCTGTCGGGCCACGGCGCGGCTGCGTGTAGGACAAGGCCGCATTGCCTGGGCGGGCCGGCGTCCTACAGGGCCAGGCGTCGCCCGCCGATGCCCGCCGCGCCGGACCGGACCTAGAGTCGAGCCATCCAAGCCACGCCAAGGACTCGACATGATCAAGTGGGCCCTCATCTTCGCCCTGATCTCGGTGATCGCCGGGGTACTGGGCTTCAGCGGCATCGCCGCCGGCGCCGCCGGCATCGCCAAGCTGCTGTTCTTCGTCTTCCTGCTGATCTTCGTCGTGCTGCTGGTGCTGGCGATGCTGGGCGTCGGCGCGCTGCGCAAATAGACGCCGGCCCCCGAGGAGCTCTGCATGCATCCCCGGCCCGGCCCGCGCATCACCGTGCTGCTTGCGGGCCTGGCACTGGGCCTGAGTCTGAGCTTCGGCGGCTGCGCCACCCGCGCCCTGCCCGCGCGCGCCGACGCACCGCCGCCCACCGCCAAGGCCGGTAAGGTCGCGGCCCGGTTGACGGTCAGCGGCCAGCGCGGGCGTCTGGGCCAGGCCCAGCGCGAGGCGGTGCTGCGAAAGATCGGTAGTCAGGGCAGCGCCTCGCTGCTGCACCGCCATCTGGCCGCGCAGACCGCCGTCGATGACGATGTCCATCTGCATGCGGGCAATGAGGCCCGCTTGCTGCTCGACGGGCCCGCCACCTTTGCCGCCATGTTCGAGGCCATCGAGCGGGCCCGCCACAGCATCCTGCTGGAGAGCTATATCGTCGAGCACGACGGGGTGGCCCAGCAACTGGCCGCGCTGCTCAAGCGCAAGCGCGCGCAAGGCGTGCAGATCGCCGTGATCTATGACGCGCTGGGTTCGATCGGCACTGACCCCGCCTTCTTCGAAGCGCTGCGCGAGGCAGGCATCGCGGTCTGCGCCTTCAACCCGGTCAACCCCTTGCAGCGTCCGGGCTACTGGGACATCACGCACCGCGACCACCGCAAGATCCTGGTGGTCGACCGCGACGTCGGCTTCACCGGCGGCATCAATATCAGCGCGGTCTATTCATCAGGCTCATCAGGTTCATCCGGCTCGTTCGGCCGCAAGCGCAGCGACCATGCCAAGGAGCGGGGCTGGCGCGACACCCAGATCCGCCTGCGCGGCAGCGCGGTGCCGGCGCTCGATGACTTGGTGCGCAGCACCTGGGTGGCCCAGGGTTGCAAGGAGGCGCTGCCCGCGCTGACGCCGACGCCGGCCGCCGCCGCCGGCGAACAACTGCTGCGGGTGATCCCGTCCACGCCCGATGACGAGTTCAACAAGATCTATGTGATGCTACTGACCGCGATCGACAGCGCGCAGCGCAGCGTCTACCTGACGATGGCCTATTTCGCGCCGGGCGAGGACATGGTGGCGGCGCTCAGCGATGCGGCGCGGCGCGGCGTCGATGTCCATCTGCTGCTGCCCTCGGTCAGCGACTTCGCGCCGGTGCTGCACGCCGGGCGTGGCTACTACGAGCGGCTGCTGGAGGCCGGGGTCAAGATCCATGAGCTGCAGGACGCGGTGCTGCATGCCAAGACGGCGGTGATCGACGGCGTGGTCTCGACCGTGGGCTCCAGCAATATGGACTGGCGCAGCTTCACCGGCAATAACGAGGTCAATGCCGTCGTGTTTGGCGAAGACTTCGGCAACGCGATGACCGGCATGTTCCGCCGCGACCTGGCCGCTGCCCAGGCCATCGAGCTGCAGGCATGGAAGAACCGCCCGCTGTGGCAGCGCGCCCGCGAGACGCTGGCGCAGTGGTTCGAGCGCTGGTGGTGACGGGGCAATGGGGCCTGGTCCTACACGCCCAGCCGCCGTTCTCCGATGGCCCGGCCGGGGCGGTCTTTCTAGACTGAAGTCATCGGATCAGGGACACCCATCACGTCGTTCCGGCCGACCGCCCTCCTCTGAAACAGACGAAAGGATTCACCATGAACTGGGACCGCATCGAAGGCAACTGGAAACAAGTCACGGGCAAGGTCCGTGAGCAATGGGGCAAGCTCAGCGACGACGATCTCGACGTCGTCGCCGGCCGCCGCGACCAGCTCAGCGGCAAGATCCAGGAGCGCTACGGCATCGCCAAGGATGAGGCCGAGAAGCAGCTCGCCAGCTGGGAGCGCGGCGTCAACGACAGCTGGTTCAAGTGAGCCCTGATCGCACCCGCACAGCCCCGACCGCAAACCGCAAGGAGAACTCCATGAACGAAAGCAATACAGCGCTGGGCAGCAATGCCGGCCATAGCGTCGAACAAGCGGCCGCACTGGCCGCCAGCAAGGCCGAGGAGGCGCTGCGCAGCACCCAGCGCGCCAGCAACGGCGCTCTCGACCATCTGCAGGGCCGAGTCCATGAACTGGGCCAGACCGTGCCCGGCGCCCTGGGCAATGCGGTCAGCCATGCCGAGGAGCTGGCGCGCCGCGGCCTGGAGAAGGCACGCCTGGCCAGCGCCGAGGTGCGCGATCAGGTCAGCCGCGGCAGCGAGCGCTCGGTCGCCTATATCCGCGATGAGCCGGTCAAGTCCGTGCTGATGGCCGTGGCGGCCGGCGCGGCGCTGGCCGTGATCGCGGGCTGGGCCAGCCGTTCGCGCAGCCAGCACTGAGCAGGCAAGCGGCGGGGCCACCGGCGATGATTCATCCTTTGATTGGCTTGGTGGCCACCCGGCCGGAGCTGCTGTCCGAGCATCTGGGCGCCTACGCCCAGCTGGCCACGGCCGAAAGCATCGAAGCGCTCGCACAGCTGCGCCGGCGCAGCCTCTGGGCCGCCGCGCTGTTCGCCAGCCTGGTGCTGGGCCTGGGCCTGGGCGGCGGTGCGCTGATGCTGCTGGCGGTCGTGCCGCTGGCCGAGATGCCGATGCCGGCCTTGCTGGCCGGCGTTGCCGTCGCGCCGTGGCTGGCGGCCGGCCTGTGCTTCTTGATGCTGCAGGGCCAGCCACCGTCCCGCCTGTTCCCGCTGCTGCGCCAGCAGTTGCAGCTGGACGGTGCGGTGCTGCAGGAAGCGGGCAAGACCTCATGAGCGCCGAGATCGCGCTGCAAAGGCTGGCGGACTCGCGCCTGCGCCTGCGCCAGGCCATGGGCGGCGACCGCCGCGACGCCGAGCAAGCCAGGCAAGCTGCCGGCCGCCCGCT
>NZ_JAQOWX010000100.1:0-20592 GCF_028462495.1 Paucibacter sp. XJ19-41 | reverse complement strand
GGCGCGCTGTCGGCGGCGAAGTCGGGGCGCGGCAGTGCGGCGCGGGGCTGCGCCGGCGGCTCGAACCAGTCCGGCTTGGGCGCGGCCGCATCCAGCGGCGCCAACTGGCGCACACCCGGCAGCGCCGGCATCTGGGCGGCATCGAGCCCGTAGCCCTGCAGCAGCACCTGCGTCGCCGCATTGCTGGCCTCACCCTTGATCTCGGCCAGCGCCTCATGCAGGGCCAGCACGGTGGGCGCGGCCAGGCGCTGGTGACGCAGCTCATGAACCACGCCGGCACGCAGCGCCAGCCAGCTCAGCAGGCCGCCCTCGACCCAGGCCAGCGCCGCCTGCGGTGCGCGCAGCCAGTCGGGCTGCTCGGCCGAAACGGTCTGCAGCACCGCCGCCCAGGCCGGGCGCAGGCCGCGCAGGCTGACCTGATGCGCATCCAGGCCCTGGCGCAAGGCATGGAGGTCCAGTCCGTGCAGAGCGCTGACGCCCGCCGCGCCCTCCATCCGCCAGCCGGCCAGCGCCCAGCGCTGCGCGGCCGCGCCGAAATAGTGGCCGAAAAGCTGGCGCGCATAGGCCTGCAGCGCGGCCTCGTCGGCCAGCGGCAGACCCGGCTCGCAGATCAGATGCTGCAGCAGATGCTCGGAGACCACCAGCTCCAAGGCCCGGCCCGCATGGGCGGCGGGGTCGAGGCCTTCGGCCGTCAGCCACAGCAGGCTGGGTTTGGCGACGCTGGCACCCAGGCCCCGGCGCCAGCGCAAGACCTGACCCTTGAGCCCGTGACCCTTGATCCCCGGGGCGCTATTCATCGAGGGTGACACGCTCGAGTTCCTCGAAAGTGGTGACGCCACGGCAGACCGCTTCCAGCGCCATCGCGCGCAGCGGCTTCATGCCTCGCGCTCGCGCGGCTTCCTTGATCTGCGACATCGGCGCGCGCGCCGCGATCAGGTCGCGCAGGCCGTCGTCGAGCTTCAGCAGCTCGGCCACCGCACGCCGGCCGCGATAGCCGCTGCCGCGGCAATGGCCGCAGCCCTCGCCGCGCATGAAGCGATGGCCGGCGTCGGGCTTCAGTCCATGGCGGGCCAGGGTCGCGGCCTCGGGTTCGTAGGGCCGGGCGCAATGACTGCAGTTCAGCCGCACCAGGCGCTGGGCCAGCACCGCGTTGAGCGCCGAGACCACGTTGTACAGGTCCAGCCCCATATGCATGAAGCGGCCGATCACATCGAAAGCGTTGTTGGCATGGACCGTCGAGAACACCAGGTGGCCGGTCAGCGCTGCCTGCACCGCGATCTGGGCGGTCTCGGCATCGCGGATCTCGCCGACCATCACGCGATCGGGGTCGTGGCGCAGGATGGAGCGCAGGCCGCGCGAGAAGGTCAGGCCCTTCTTCTCGTTGACCGGGATCTGCACGACGCCGGCCAGCTGGTACTCGACCGGGTCCTCGATCGTGATGATCTTGTCGGTGCCGGTGTGGATCTCGGCCAGCGTGGCGTACAAGGTGGTGGTCTTGCCGCTGCCGGTCGGGCCGGTCACCAAGAGCATGCCGTGCGGCTGGCGCGCCTGGGCGCGGATCGCGGCGCGTTCGTCAGCATCGAAGCCCAGCGCGTCCAGGGTCAGTTGGCCACCGGCCTGCTCGATGCGGGCGCGGTCCAGCACCCGCACGACCGCGTCCTCGCCGAACACGCTGGGCATGATGGAGAGGCGGAAGTCGACCTCGCGGCCCTGCACCTTGAGCTTGAAGCGGCCGTCCTGCGGCAGGCGGCGCTCGCCGATGTCCAGCTCGGACATCACCTTCAGCCGCGACACCAGTTGCTCGGCCACCGCCGCGCCCTCGACCGTGCGCACCATGGCCATGACCCCGTCGACACGGAAACGTATGACCGCGCCGCGCACCGTGCACTCGATATGCACATCGCTGGCGCCGTCCTGCAGCGCGTCGTACAGGGTGGCGTTGAGCAGGCGCACGACCGGCGAGGCCTGCTCGGACATGCGCAGCGCCGACAGCTCCTCGGTGCCGGCGCCGGCCTCGCCGGTGGCCACCGCCTCCTCGACATCGGAGAGCGCGCGGAAGTCCGCCTCGCCCGCGCCTAGCCAATGCTCGACCGCGGCCGCCTCGCAGCGCAGCCAGCGCACCGGCTGCTGCAGCCTCGTCTCTATGCTTTGCAGCAGCAGCGCATCGGGGTCGCGCTCGGCCAGCAGCATCGCGCGGCCCCCCGCGCCGACCGCCAGCACCGCGCGCCAGCGCTGCGCCTGGGCCTGCGGCCAGCGCTCGAAGTCCAGATGCCAGGGGCCTTGCTCGGCGGGCAGGAAGTCCGAAAGGGAATGAACGACGGCGGTCACTTTCGGCCTCCCGCCGGGCCGTCCCAAGGGAGGGCGGCGCCCCCTCGGGGGGCAGCGAACTCAGTGAGCGTGGGGGTCGTCATTGAACTTGCTCCACCAATTGAAAGATCGGCAGATACATCAAGACGATGATGCCGCCGATCAGCACGCCCATGACCAGCATCAGCGCCGGGTTGATGGCGCGGGTCAGCAGCTCGGTCAGGCGCACCGCCTCCTCGTCATGAAAGGCCGCCGCGCGCTCCAGCATCGCCGGCAGCTCGCCGCTGCGCTCGCCGACCCGCACCATGCGGCGCGCCACCGGCGTCGCCAGGCCCTGGTCCTCCAGCGCATCCGAAAACCGTCCGCCCTGGGCCACCTGCTCGGCCGCCGCGGCCACCGCCGCGCGCCAGGGCAGGGCCACGACGCCCTCGACGATGCGCAGCGCCGCCAGCACCGGCACGCCCGAGCCCAGGAGCATGCCCATGCTGCGGTACAGCCGCGCCAGCGCCAGCACGCGCAATCTCGGCCCTAGGCCCGGCAGGGTCCACAGCGAGGCCTGCAGGCGTTGCCTCAGGCCGGCATGGCGCCACAGCGCAAGACCCGACCCCAGGATCAGCGCGAGGCCACCCAGCACCAGCAGCGGCTGGCTGCCGGCCGTCTGGCCGAAGCTGATCAGCGCGCGCGAGGCCCAGGGCAGCTCATTGCCCAGACCGTCCAGGATGCCGGCAAAGCGCGGCAGCACGAAGAGCAGCAGAAACAGGATCACCGCGCCGCCGACCAGCAGCAGCATGGCCGGATAGACGCAGGCCGCGATCAGGCGCGAGCGCAGACTCTCGACCCAGGCCAGGTAGCGGGCGTGCTGGGCCAGCGCGGCGCTGAGCTGGCCGGTGCGCTCATTGGCCGCGACGATGGCGCAGACCAGCTCGTCGAAGGCCTGGGGCTGGGCCTGCATCGCGGCCGACAAGGGCCGGCCCTGCTGGACCGCCTCGATCACACCGTCCAGCGCCGCGCGCACGGCCGGGTTGGCCTCCTTCTCGCGCAGCGTGGTCAGCGCCTCCAGCAGCGCGATGCCGGCGTCCAGCAGCACGGCCAGTTCCTGGCTGAATAGTTGCAGCGGAAAGCGCTTGCCGCGGCCGCCGCGCTTGGGACGCTCGGCGCCCCCTGACAACTCCTCCACCTCCAGCAGATGCTGCGGCGCGACGCCGGCCAGGCCGGCCAGCGACTGCCGGTCCGGCGCCTCGATGCGCCGCGACTGCACCCCCAGCTGGGGATGAAAGATACGGATCTGGTACTGCGGCATGGAGGGCGCGAGCGATCTCACCAGTTGGTCAGATCGGCATCCTCGCCTTCGCCGCCGGGGCGGCCGTCGCGGCCCAGCGAGAACAGATCGTAGTCGCCATGTTCGCCCGGCGAGCGGTACTGGTAGTCATTGCGCCAGGGGTCCTTGGGCACGGCCTTGCTCAGATAGGGCCCGCCCCAGCGCGGCTCCTCGCCGGGTTTGGTGACCAGGGCAGCCAGGCCCTGCTCGGTGCTCGGATAGCGCCCGACCTCGATGCGGTACTGGTCCAGTGCCTTGGACAGGCCGTCGATCTGCGCACGCGCCGCCTTGACCTCGGACTTGCCGATCTGGCCAAAGAACTTCGGGCCCACATAGCCGGCCAGCAGCCCGATGATGACCATCACCACCAGCAGTTCCAGCAGCGTGAAGCCAGCGGCCCGGCTTGCAGGGCTGTGTGACGAATTGAAGACAGGGGATCGTGACATGACAATTTGAAAACTGAGCCGGCGACTATTCCACGCCGATCGGAGGCTCGCAATCAGGGCTTGCGCTCCCCGTGTTCGCGGTGGATGACTCACTGTAGCCGCCCAAGATGACAACAAACTTGTCATCTGGCCCGGCTTGTCACCGGCTTGGCCGCCATCGCCCCCTCGGCGCTGTGACCTCGCTAGCCCCTGCGTCTGCGCGCCATGCCGACCAAGCCCAGCAAACCGGCCAGCAGCATGGCCGCACTGGCAGGCTCCGGTACCGCCGTCACCGAGATCGCCAGATTGGCGGAGCCCGTCGGCAGCGTGCCGGGCAGGCCGGTGAAGGTGTAGCTGCCAGGCCCCAGAACCCAGGAGGCCTGGCTCCAGACCGGATTGCCCAGCGCGGCATCGGGCGTATCGGCGAACTGGCTGTCATCGAAGGCCACGGTGGGCGTGGCCCCCAGCAGCACCCCGTTGGACAGGACCTGGGTGCTGTCGCCCGGCAGAAAAAAGTCCACCACGCGCAAGACAAAGGGGTTGGCGCTGCTGAAACTAAAGGATGCCGGTTCGGCGGCCTGGTCCAGCCAGGAGGGTTGACCCTCGGCCAGCAGGAACTCGAACCAGGCCCCATCGGGCGTCAACGTGAAACTGGCGGCCTGGGCGGTGTTCAGCAGCGCGGCAGCCACGACCAGCGCGGCGCCGGCAAGTTGTTTTTGCGTCTTCATCAGAAGTTTCCTCTCCCTTTCAGACCGGCGGCGCCTGTGCACTGTTCACCACTACATGGGACATCAATGCGCTCGACGCCTGCGCCTTGCGTCGTGCATGATCACCATATCATGAGCATCAGGCAACACCTGCCCCCTGTTCAGGCGGCAATCCTCGGGCTGCTGATTGGCGGGTCGGCGACGGCCTGCTCCTCCCCTGCCGTAGCCTCGCTCGATAGGCACTCGACGGGTGCGCCGACGACGCTGTCATGGCCGGCAATCCCGGGTGCTGGCAGCTACACGATGTGGGCTCAGTGGCGGGTGCCCGAGGGCGAGGTGCTGCGCACGGTGGAACTGGCCGGTGCCGAGCCGCAGTTCGTCGTGCCGGCCAGCCCGCAGCCCTGGCGGCTGCTGAGCTTGCAGATCGAGTTGCAAAGCCGCTGCGCGCCCTCGACACCCGGTGTTGCGCTTGCTGCCGTCTCCGCTCCTCGGGTGCTGCACCAGTTCCAGTTCGATCCCGCCCAGGCCTGCCCGCGTGTGGAAGGCTTGGCCCCGGTACGGGATCGCAGCGAGTCGGGACGCGGCCCGCACTATGCGGCGCTGCGCTGGCAGGCCAGGCCCGATGAGCGCTTCGAGATCGCCTGGTTCGATGCTGAATCGGGGCGTCCCCTGCACCGTGACGAAGTTCAGGGCGACCGGGCGCCATGGCCGACGGGCCTGGCTACTCCGGTGCTGGTTCGCGCCACACGCGCATGCGCGGCAGCGCGGCCGAGTACGGCCGAGTATCTGCTGATTCCTTGAGCAGGGGCACCGAGCCGAACGGGGCACCCGGCGGCTCGAAGCGGTCCAGGCAGACCTCGGCCACGCGCCGGCCCAGCACCAGGCCCTCCTCGTTGTCGAAGCGCGGATGGATACCGCCCCACAGCCGCGACTCCGAGGCCTCCAGCGCCAGCGCCTGCCAGCGCGGCGCCGCCTCGGGCAATAGCCGGCTTAGGACGGCAGCGGCCGCACCGGAGGCGACCGAGTGCCCGGACACATAGCCCGGGAATGGCGGCGTGGGGACCAGCGGCTCGAAGTCGCGGTCCAACTCGCGACGGATCGCTGTGACGGGCCTCTCGGTCCAATGCGTCAGCTTGACCCGCCAGCCGGCCACCAGCGCGTCGTGCATCGCCATGTTCAACAAGGCCAGGATGCGGTAATGCCGGGCCGGCGGCTGCGGATGCTGGCTCAGGTGTTCACGCACCAGCATATTCCACACCCCCGGCGGCGTGACGCTGCCGACATCGAGGTTCCAGCGCTCGGCCGCCTGCCTCTGCTCAGCGGTCAGCCGGTGCGAAACCTCCAGCACCTCGGCCATATTGGCCCGCCACCGAGCGCTACCGTAAGCCGGCGGCGGCGGCGGTTCCAGCAGCTCCGTGCCCGGACACCAGGGCCGCCAGTTCGGCGCCTGCGGCTCGGTCGGCTGCTCGGCAAACAGTGGCGGCGTGCGGGCCCAGAGGCCGGGCTGCCAGGCCGGCTTAGCCAGCGGGCGGCGGCGGGAGTCGCCACGGTCCTGCAACGCACGCTCGGCAACCGCCGCGACCGCCGAAAGGGCGGCTGCCGGTGACTGATCGACGTGGGCATCGGCCATGCCTCCGGCCGCTTGCTTGGTCAGCAACGGCGCGACCCAACGCGCCGCCGATTCCTGGGGAAGCAGCCAGCCGAGGGCCAGGGCACCGGCCAATCCTGCGGACTGTTGCTGCTGCTCGGCTGCCGATGATTGCGCCACCGCCACCGATGCGTATAGGCGCGAGGCGCGCAGCGGGTTGTATTGGCGGGCGCGGACGGCGGCGGCGGCGGCGGTGTGGGCGAGGTCGGAGGGCGCGGCGGGAAGTGCGTTTGGCGCTGCAGTCAACAGCACCGACGGAGCGGCAAGCTTCAGGTCGGCAGACGCCTCGCAGGCGGTCAGGCTCAGACCTAGACATAGAACAAGCGAACTCGCGCGCATGATCAGGTGTCGGCTGGGCATGTATGTAGCGTCTGCCAAATCAATTTGAATGACTGTTAGTGTTTAAAGCGTACTGGACTGAATTGTCATTACCTTCAGATCTAAGGCCTACCCTCGAGAGTCCAACCAGTCGTTGCCACGAAAGCTTCAACAAAACTATATTCCCGTGAAAGTCTTTGTCACCTCTATATTACTCAGACTTCCATTCAAATCGAGATTTAAATAAACGGAAAATGCACTATGCAACCCACAACCATCACGAATGGTGGCCTGGTATCTATTCTGAAATTTATCGAATGAAAACAAAATTTCCAGAGTTGGCATAATTGAAATCATCTGCTCGTGTGTCTGACCCACAAAAAACACTTCACCCAAGCGTTTACGAATCGCAGTCTCTTGGTTTCTCAAACAATCACCCCTTCCATTCGAGGCAAAACAAAAACTCAGCAAGAAGCAAAGGTAAAACCCAGCACCCAAAGACAATGCGCGTCGGAAAACCCCCATGTCTCTCATCTCAAAGTCACTCATAATGCTCATCAAATAGCACTCCAATGCATGGGGAATCCATTTTTTATCAAATTAGAAATCCAGCAATAAACGGCACCTAATTATTCCTATGGAGCCACAATTATTGACGGACTGAAGCTAAGTGACGAATCCGGTCGACCATTCCCCCATCCAGGTGCATTTATCACGGGAGAGGGTCGCCGCCCTGTTATAGCAACGACAAAAGTAGAAGCATATGAGTTACTATTATGCCCGAGCGGCCAATATGGAATATTATTCTGATTTGTCACTTTGGCAAATTCAATGGCTTTTCTGACAGCATCGTCGAAATCATCACAAATTATTCCAACCCGTTGCGTCGTATGCACGTCTGCGGGGTTGTCTCTAAACGTCGAATCATAGACGCCAGACTGCGCGTTGATCCGTCCAAACCCAAACCCACCAGAGCCCCCATAGCCGGCAGAGGCTGAAGCAGATCCGCCTGAAGCGGAGAGCCCCGAATTGGAAGCGCTACCTGAGAAACTCTGAGACATGGGGCCTGCACGTGTCGCGTATTTTTGCCCTGTCACGGTGTCTGTAAGTATTACCAACTGATGATTTGCACCCGACACAGGCGTGTTTGTATAGCCAATTTCTATAATGGTCGCTAGTCCACTGGGATCAACAAAGCTGATCGGATTTCCAGAAACGTAGCTGTAGGTATTGAGGCCGCCCGCTAGCCCGATGGGGTCAGATTGGGTAAATCTTTTCAAATCAGCGTCATAGTACCTAGCCCGGTAATAAATCAAGCCCGATTTATCGTCTTCACGCCCCGTGTAGCCACTCGACGCGATTCTTATTTCCCCAGTAGCCTGCGATTCCCCATACGCGCTGTAAGCATTTCTCGCAACGGCCATGCCGTCGGATGAGATGTCCGCCACCACACTCCCCAACGCATCCGTCAGCAAATAGCGCTGCTTGCCCTGCGAGTACGCCGCGATGGCTTCGTCGATGGCCAGGCCCGTCAGCAGCTGGGTCGCGCCCGCCGCCGTGACCTCGCTGACGGCCTGATCTCCGTCATACACATAAGTAGTCGTCACCCCGTTGACCACGCGCGTCGCACGACGGCCCAGCACGTCGTAGCTGAATGAGGCCTCCAGGTTGGGGCCAGTGATCTGGCGCAAGCGGTTCAGGCCGTCCCAGCTGTAGTTCGTCAGCTTGCCCGCGCCGCAGTTCTTGCTGGCCATGTTTCCATTGGCGTCATAGCTCAGCGCGCAGGTCTCGTTGCTGGCGGTGAAGGTGACCGACACCATGCGGTCGGCCGCGTCATAAGTGGCCGTCATCGGCGTGTCGGCGATCACGCCGCCGCTGGCCAGGGCCTTGCTGGTGCGCATGCCGCGCGCGTCGTAGCTGTAGTCGATCTTCTCGATCTGGGCGCCGTCCGGCTTCTTGTAGACCATGCTCAGCAGGCGGCTCGCGCCGTCATAGCTGTAGTCCGCCGTCACGCCATTGGGCAGGGTCTTGCGCTGCAGGCGGCCGGCGGCATCCCACTGGTACAACGTGCTTTCGCCGGCATAACGGATGGCCGTCAGGCGGTTGGCCAGGTCCCACTCGTAGCGGGTTTCCTGGGCACCATCGACGCGGCGCCAGATGCGCCGGTCCAGCCGGTCATAGCCATAGCTGATCTCGTGACTTGTTGCGCCATGGGTCTGCACCTCCTTGGTCAGGCGGTCGACCATGTCGTACTCATAGTCCACCCGGCTGCCGGACTCCTCGACGCTGACCACCCGGCCCGCGCCGTCATAGCTGATGCTGCGGCTGCGGTCGGGCAGCTCAATGGTGCTGACACGGCCGGAGGCGTCGTAGCTGTATCGGGTGGTCTGGCCCTTGCGATCGACGCTGCGCTCGATGCGGCCGGCGCTGTCGTAGTGATAGGTATCGGACTGCCCCGCCGCGTCGGTACGGGTGCTCAGGCGGCCATAGAGGTCGTAGCCATAGCTGGCGATCGCAGGGCCGCGCGGGTTGGTGACGCTCTTCAGGCGCGCGCCTTCGTCATAGGCCAGCGCCGTCTTGCCACCGATGGCGTCCTCCACCAGCGTGGTCTGGCCGATGCCATTGGTCTGGCTGCTGCTGGTGTAGCCCAGCGGGTCGGTGGTGGCAAGCGGCCGGCCGCTGCGGTCGCTGCTCATGACCGTGCTGTGGTTGAGCGGGTCGGTCGCGCGGATCAGATCACCGGCCGCGTTATAGGCCAGGCGGCTGGTCTGGTTCAGGGGGTCGGTGATGCTGATGAGCTGACCCAATGCGCTGTAGCCCAGGCCGGTCTTGTTGCCCAGAGGGTCGATGGTCTCGATGAGATTGCCCTTGGCGTCGTACGTCATGCGCCACACCTGCGCCGTGCCCTGCTCGTCCAGGCGCGTGATGCTGGCAGGCTTGTTCCAGCGCAGGTCGTAGCTGATGTCGGTGCTTCGGCCCAGCGCATCGATGCTGCGCACGACGTTGCCCACCCCGTCATAGCTCATGCGTGATACGCGACCCAGGGCATCGGTCATGCGCAAGATGCGGTTATTGGCATCGCGCAGGTACTGGGTGCGATCACCGGCACTGCCGCTGCTGTCAAGCACCTGGCCCAAGCTGCCAAAGCGCGTCACGCTGGTGCTGCCGTCCGGCTGCTTCACCGTGGTGGCCAGCACCTGGCCACCGTGGAAGCGCCAGCCGGCCTGATAGTTCTCCCAGCTGTCTTCGCTGGGGCAGTTGGGACCGCTGCAGACCTGGCCTGGGCTGGCCACATTCGTGACGCAGGCGCCGCCCACCTTGTAGCTGAAGCGGTACTCCAGGCCGGTGGCGGTGGACTGACGCAGGATGCGACGGCTGGAGCCGTAGTGGTTCTCCGTCGAGCTGCTCAGCCCTGGATAGCTGATGGACTTCAATCGCTCGCCCACCTCGGGCCGGAACGCGAAGCTGCAGGCTGCGTCCTTGGGCAGATCGTCGTCCTTGACATAGGTATAACGGGTGACCCTGCCATCGGCATCGGTCACGGTCTCAAGGCGCTTGCTGGCGGTGTAGCTGAAGCGTTCGGTGCGCCCCTCCGGGTCGGTCAGGGTCTCGACGAAGCCGCTGCCGCCATAGCTGGCCGTGATGCGGCGCTCCGTCGTGCCGACCGAGGTCAGCTGGCCACGACTGTTGCGTGCGACGGTTGCGATACGTCCGTTCGGGTCGCGCACTTCCACCAGGAATTGCGGCTGGCCGCGCACATTGCCCGGGGCACCGGCAAAGGCCTGGAACTTCCAGACCGAGCCATCCTTGAACGCGATCTGCCAGCGGCCAGCGACCTCGCTCGCCACCGCACCGTCAAGCTTGGGCTCATCGCGGTTGCGGTAGGCGCCGCCACCCTCGTCGCCAAAGACATGATCGACATTGCCCGGCAACACGAGGCGCTTGATGGCGCCGCCGAGAAACATCACGTCATAGTCCAGCGCCCAGCCATAGCCGATGGAGCCCTCGGTGCCGCCAATATTGCCGAAGGCATCGATGGGGTTGTAGTTGCGTCCCGTCTCGATGGGCACCAGGCCACGGCAACTCATGCCACCGGTGCGGGCCAGTTCCTGACCGGAGAAGAGATTGACCGGGTTGCCGGCACAGGGGTCGGGAGTGCCCTTCCCCGGTTGATCGCCTTTTGGATTCGCCTGCAAACAAGCCAGCCCGCACACCCCGCAGAACCTCGTCAGCCCGCCGCTGACCATCTTCGCCACCTTGCCGTCGGCGCTGACCACCGCCTGCCCGGCGACCTTCCACTCGCCGGTGCCGCCTATCGGACTGCCATCGAAGAACCAGACATTGACGGTCTCGCCGGGGGCGGCGCCGGTGTCGTTGGGCAGGCTGATCGGGATCGGCTTGGATGGCACCCCGCCCATCGGCGTGCCGAAGTACAGCTGATAGGCACTGCCGGTCGGCACCGGCGGCGGCTCGACCGGCAGCTCCGAGATCTCGCGCTTCTCGACCGCGATCTGGGTCTTCTTGACGCCGTCCCAGCCGACGATCTCGGTGCCGGCGGGCAGGGTGATCTCCAGGCCGGGGAAGCGCTCATCGGTGATCTTCTGGTCCTGCACGGCGTTGTTGATCGCGCTGAAGTTCTGTGCCGGCGGCGGCGGCGCGATCACGAAGTCCTTCAGCAGGCTCATCTGGCCGGCGACGATGGTGACGCTATAGGGCCAGATCGGATAGAGCGGGTTGGCCGGCGTCGCGTCGAAGCGCAGCGTCACCGGCCCGGCGCTCAGCCCGGCCAGCTCAAAAGTGCCGGATGCGTCGGTGGCCGTGACCGGCGAGCTCTGCGCGCCGGTATCGGCGCGCACCACCACGCTGGCAATCGGCTGGCCTTCGGGCGTGACGAAGCGGCCGCGCACGCCGGTGCTGGGCGTCGTCTCGGGGTCGGGCACCGTCAGCGTGACGGTGGCCGTGCGGGTGATGCGGCCGGCGGTCGCATTGCCGACGCCGGTCACGAGCAGCGCATAGCTGCCGGGTGCCACCGCGCCGCTGGCCTGCAATTGCAAGGTGCCGCTGCGCTCGGCCGGCAGGGTCTGCGGCGAGAAGCTGGCAGTGACGCCGGTCGGCAAGCCGCTGATGGACAGGCTCATCGCGCCGGTATAGGGCTGGGTGCCCAGGCTGGCGATGGCCAGCGCCGCGGTCGCCTCGCTGCCACGCAGCAGGCGCAGGCTGTTGGGCGTCACGGTCAGGCCGGCGTCCTGGGCCTGCTCGACCGTGAAGGTGGGGCCGCTGGCCTCGCCCAGCGCGTTGACCACGCGCAGCACGCCGGTCACCGCATTGACCGGCACCCGCAGCAACAGTTGGGTGCTGCTGGCCGACACCAGTTCCAGCAAGACATCGCCGATATAGGCCTTGTTATTGGCCGGCGTGGCCGCGTCGAAGCCGGTGCCAGCCAGCGTGATGCTGGTGCCGGCAGGGCCACGCAGCGGGCTGGCGCCGGTGATGCTCAGCGTGGCTTGCTTCTTGAGCAGGCTCGCGCTGGCAGGCTGTCGCCCCGGCGCCTCGGCGCGCAGCGTCACCGCGCCGGCGCTCAGGGCCTTGACGACAAACTGCACCGAGCTGGCGCCGGCGGGCAGGATCACCGAGGCGGGCAGCTCCAGGCTGCCCTCGCCGCTATAGCTCAGCAGTGCCGTCAGCCCGCCGGCCGGCGCCGGGCTGGAACTGGCCAGCGTGTAGACGAGACTGGCGCCAACACTGAGCTCGGCCGCCGCCGGGCTCAGGCTCAGCGCGGGCAACTGGACCACGGTCACCGGCACGATCAGACGGATCGCGCCGAAACGAACCTCCACCTTGGCCTGGCCGACGCCGACACCCTTGAGCCGCCCATCGGGCTCGACGCTGAGGATGCCGGGCTTGTCGCTGCTCAACACCAGGCCTTCGGGTGCATCGTCCAGCGTGCCGTCGGTCAGCAAGGCCTGGACGGGCAGGCGCTCGACGCTGCCGACACCGAGGCTGAAGTCCTTGGGCGGACGCAGCTCCTCGACCACCGGCGGCGTCACCGTGACCCGCGCAGTGGCGCTGCTGCCATTGAGCGAGGCGCTGATCTGGGCCTGCCCCTCGGCCCGCGCCGTCACGGGAATGCTGGTCTGGCTCTGACCCGGCGCCACCGTCACGGTGGGCGGCAACGCCAGCACATCGGCAGCATCCACGCTCAGGTTCGCCGTGCTGGGGGCGCTGCTGTTCGGCGCGATGCGCAGCAGCAGCTGCCCGACCGTGCCTTTGGGCAGGCTTTGCTGGGCCGGCGTCAGCTCGGTGAGCAGACTCGCCTGGTCAAGCACCGCCACGTCCAGATAGCTCAGCGCCGCGCTGTTGGCGGCGCGCACCGAGACCCGGGCACTGCCCGAGGCAGCACCGGCAATCTGGAAACTGGCCCCGCGCTGGCCGGCCGGCACCGTCAGTGAGGCGGGAACGATCAGCACCGCAGCGCTGCCGCTGGCTGCCGCTTGCTGCTGAGCCAGCGCCAGGGTGAGCACCTGGTCATAGGCCCGCACGGCATCCAGCTCGACATCGACAGTCGCCGTGGCACCCACACCCAAGGTCAGCGCCGGCGGCCTCAGGCTCAGCAGCGGCGAGACCGCCGCGCCCACCGGATCACGGACGACGATGGTGCTGCTGGCGCTGCGCGAGCCGCCTTCGGCGCTGAGCAAGACCTGGCCCTTCTTCAGCCCCTTGAGCTGCAAGCTCACGCGGTCGACGCCGGCCGGCACCTGCAAGGTGGGGGCATGCTCGATCACGCCCGCAGGCGTGGCCGCCAGCACCACATCGACCGGCACGCTGCTGAAGCCGCTGAGCAGCAGCTCGACGGACAGCGTGGCACCGACCTCCAGCTCGCTACGGCTGGGGTGCAAGGCCTGCACGGCCGCCGCCGCCGGCGTCACGCGCAGCAAGGCCTCCAGGCGCTGCGTGCCCAGATCGGCGTGCACCGTATGAGCGCCGGGCTGCAAGGCCTGCACCGCCACGAGCACATGGCGCTGCCCGGCCGGCACGATGGCCTGGGCCGGCAGGGCCAAGGCATCGCCCGCGTCGCTGCCAAGCGCGATGGCCACGTTCTGGCTGGTCACGGCGCTCAAGTCCAGGCGCAGGCTGGCGCTGGCGCCCTGCCTGACCGTGGCCGGCAGCGGCTGCACCGACTGCAGCCCCGCCGTGCCCGCCTCAATCACCCGCACCGTGGCCGCCAGCTGCCGGGTGTTCGCGATGACGCGCACCAGGCCCACACCGGCCCCCTGCCCCTGTACCGGCACGCTGACCGAGCTGGCCCCCACCGGCAGACTGACGCGCGCCGGCACCTGCAGCAGATCCGGGCGGGTGGTGCTGACGATATAGGTCTGGGCGGTCGTGGCCGGCCCCGGCAGGCTGATCGTCAACGCAGCGCTCGCACCCACCTCCAGCGCGAGTTCGGTGCGATCCAGGCGCGGCGAGGCCGTCGCCGGCAGTTGCGCCAGGGCCGGCAGCGCCAGCCAGGCCAGCAGCAGCGCGCCCCAGCGCAGCAAGGCGAAGAGGGAACTGGGGGCGGACCGGCAAAACGCCTTCATGGTGGCTCCAGGGCTAGCGTCTATCGTCGAAGATGAAGCTCAGCCACCCCAGGCGGCGATGTGCAGCGCCTCGGGTGGCGCGGCGAACTCACGGCCGCTGACGGTAATCAGCGTCGTGCTGGACTTGCCGTCAAGCCCGGCCGTGACCGTGACGCGCTCGACCCGTTCGCCCTGCGCATAACGCGACAGCGCCTCGCCCACCGCCACGACAACGGTATAGGTGATGCTGGCCTGCAAGGTGCTGGCGCCGGCCGGCAGCTCGATAGCGGCGCTGGCCGTCGCGGCGGCGGTGCTGCCGGTCAGCGCGGTGCTGACGGCCGTGACCTCGGCGCCCGACGCCGGCACGACGCTGAGCTTGACGGTGTTGCCGACCGGGATGTTCGTGGTCGCAAAGCCCACCGTGACCGGATTCGCCGTCGTGGCCGGCAGCCGCACATCGGCAACGCCGGTCGGCGGCTGCGGCACGTTGACGCCAGCCACCGTCGTGATGCTCAAGGTCGGCGAGCCGGCGATGAAGACGGGGCCGGGTTGACCGAAGGAATGGGTGGGGGTGCTGCCGGCTGTGCGAGTGATGGTTTCGGCTTCGAGGCGGATGCGGCCATCGCCGCCAGTGCCACCTTCATAGGCGCAACTTGAGGTTCCGCGAGCGCCGTTGTCAGCCGAAATCTGCCCGTTACCGGCAATGGTCGTCGCCACCAGTCTGATAGCGCCGCCACTACCACCGCCGCCGGCCGATGACCGATCCGGTGTGCCTTGACACCCTGCTGGTGCCACATTGCCACCAGCCCCACCGAGAGCCAGGATCTTGCCGGTCGTGTTGGTGATCGTGATCGTGCCGGAGGCGGCAATCAGCAGTGCTCCGCCCCCTCCGCCGCCGCCCGAGCCCGCCCAATTGCTACCCGCGACACCGCCACCGCCACCCGAGCCGCCGATCAATGGCAACAGTTCGGCAGCGCCGTAGGACAAGCCGGCTTTACCGCTCGGATTGTCGCCTCCACAGACTGAACCGCCAGCCGCACCCAAGGTGCCATAGCTGGCGCCACCGCCACCGCCATAGCCTAAATAGCCTTGATTCAAGTCGTAGTCGGTCGTACCGCAGATATTGCGCAGACCTCCGTTACCTCCACCAGGCCCCAAGCCTTTGCCACCCAGTCGATCAGGCGAATTCACACCACCCGGCCGCCCTCCTCGCCCCCCTCCGAATCCGCCCGGCCCACCGGCCCCAGGATTGCCGTCATCTGCCAGCACACCATCTCCAGCCGTGCCCGAGTTGGCCGCAGCCGTGCCGCTGACATCAAGAGTGCCACTGATCGTCGCATTCCCGGCCACCAGGAGCACCACCGGCGTGTTCGTCACATTCTTCTTGAACGTCACCTTCACATTGGCCGGGATCGTGATGCTGGCGTAGTTCAGGATGCCGGAGGGCGGCAGGTTGATCACCGTGTCGACGCTTGGGGCCAGGTCACCATCGGCCCCGGTGCTGCCGCTGGTAAAGGCGTGGTTGATCGAGGCGGCCGACATCAGCGCGAGGCCGATCACGGCTGCACGGGCGGATGTGAGGCGTGGACGCATCGCGCAAGCTCCTGGTTGAAATGAAGAAGAAGAGGAATAGAGACAAGGGCCATTGGCACCAAGACGGGATGCGCTGGCCCGGCGGCCGACAAAAATTGAGTGCTTGTTGTTCATCGCATCACTCCTTGGGATAGACGGTGAATGTGTTGGCGGGCGAGGCCAGGGCCGATGAGCCGCCAGCTGGATTGAAGACGCGGATCACACGCGGGCCAGCCGGTGCATCGGCGCGCACCTGGACCGGTACGCTGAGTTCGGTGCCCGCCGCGTTGACGCTGAAGCTGCTGCTGATCTCCAGCCCGCCCGACGGCTCGGCCAGCACCTGGCTGGTCGCATGCAGCCCGACGCCACGCACGATCAGCACCAGGCTGTCGCCCTGGCGCGCCAGGATGGGCTCCAGCGACACCACCTCGGGCAAGCGCTCCAGCACCTGGACAAAACTGGGGCCGACAAAAGCCGGCGGGACGATGGCGCCGGCGGGGTCCAGCACCTGCAATTCATAAAGTTGCAGCGGCGCAGCGGCGGCCACGCTCACCGTCTGGCGCAGGGCCCGACCGTCCGGCTCCACCGCTGCATTGCCCTGCGGCACGATCTGTCCTGCAGGCAGCAGTTGCACGCTAGCCCCCGCCGGCAACGCATGGCCCTGCACCGTCAACTCGGCCGTCTGACCGCGCAGCAGCCCGCCGGGCTGCACCGACACCACGCCCGGTCCTCGCAGCACGCCGATGGGCAGCGAATGGGCAGACAGCTCGGTGCTGACCGGATCAGACGGCCTGGTCAGTTCAACGCCCACCGGCAGGGCGAGGGCCGAGCCCGGCGTGCCGCCGACGGCGATCTCGCCGACCTGCACGCCGACCAAGGGAGCGAGGAAGCTGGCTTCCAGCCCGGGCGCACCCGGGCCACCGCCGTCGCCGAGTTGAAGACCCACGGCTGCCGCCATCAGATTGGCATAGGTCACCGGGGCGTCGCCGATCAGCAAGGTGTTGGCCGGACTGGCGGCGGTCAAAGTCTCGCCCGCTGGCGCCACCAGGCTGACGATGCGCGGGCCGCGCGCAGCGGCTGCGGTGATGGAGACGGCCGCCTCGGCCAGGCTGCCTTCAGGATTGACGCTGACGGGGCCGATCGAAATGCCGGCGGCGGGCGTGATGCGCACGGCCGAGGCATTCTGGAAATTGCGACCGCGCAGTTGCAGACCGAAGCTGGTGCCGGCCCGCACGGTGGCCGGCTCGATCGACTCCAGTACCGGCAGCACCGGCGTGATCAACAAGCTGGGACGCAGGGCTTGGGCGAAGGCTATAGCCTGACCGGCACTGCTGACGAGCACGCGGCGCTGGCCCAGCGGCGCGGAGGCATCGGCGCTCAGGGTCAGCGTGACGCTGCGGCCATCCGGTGCCGGGCTCGGGCTGCCGACGGTCAGCCCGGTCGCGGGTTCGAACACCACGCTGTCCACCGACTGCAGATGCTCACCGCTCAGCACCAGCTGTCGCGACTCGCCGCGTGCCAGCGACGGCGGGCTCATCCCGGTCAGCACCGGGCCGACGCTCAGGCCGACCGCCGGCGACAGCTGCAATACCGGCCGTTCGGACTCACCGCCCGGACCCCGTGCCAGTTCGACCCCCACCTGCGGCGACTGCAGATCCTTGTAGGGCTGCAATCCGGAGGCACCGTCCGAAACCGCGAAGCTGTTGGCCGGCGACGCCGTGGCACTGCTGCTGCCGCCCGGCGCATGCACGATGACCAGGCGCTGCCCCGGCTGGGCGACCGGCGACACCTGCAGGCCCAGCGTCAGCAGGCTGCCGTCGGCATTCACCGTCAGACTGGAGCCAGCCGTCACCCCTCCGCCCCTGAACTCGACGGCGGTGACATCCTGCAGATGGCGCCCGCGGATCTCGAAGGCGGCAATGGTGGCACCGGGCTCCACCAGGATGGGCGCGACCGATGTCAGTTCCGGCCCCGGCGTAACCACATCGAAGTCATCCGCGCCTGCTGTCGCCGGCAGCAAGCGGCGGCCGCCAGCGCTGACCACGAGGCTGCGCAAGCCCGGCGCAGCACTAGCGGCCGCCGAGATCGTGACGGAGGCCTGGCGGCCGTCCGCCGACAGCTGCGGCACGCCGAGCGTCAGCCCTGCGGCCGGCTCGATCCGCACCGTCAGGTCCGCCGGCAAGCCCTGGCCGATGATGCGCAACGTCTGGCTGCTGCCCTGGGCGACGTAGCGCGGCTGCGTGTCTATCCAGACGCTGTCACCAAAGCTCAGGCCTACCAGGGGCGACAGCGCCAGCAAGGGCCGCTCGACGGCCGGCGGCTGCGTGACGGCCAACTCCACCCCTACCGCATGGGCTCGCGCGCTGTTGACGCCCTCCGGATTCGCGGTGATGAACACCGGCAGCTGCAAGCTGCCCAGCGTCGCCGATACCGCGCGCAGTTCGGTATTGCCGCCCACCAGCCCCCGCACACTGAAGCGGGCGACGGTCTGCCCGGCAGGAATGGACAGCGTGGTCGGCGTGACCGTGGCCAATTCGGGGCGAACCATGCTCAGGGCAAAGCTGTGGGCCTCGTCATCGGCATGGTCCAGGGTCAGGTCGTAGGCCGCCGCCGAGCCGCCTGGTGCCACCGCGATCGGCAGCGGCGCTACCTGGGCGACCGGTAACGCTGGACGCACCGTGATCGAGGCCGAGGCTGTGCCGGCCGCTGTGCTCACCCTCAGACTCGAAGCGCCAAGCGCAGCGGCCGCCGACACTCTCAGATCGAAGGCCATCGTCGTGGCCGCGCGGGTCACGCGGCTGATCGTGATCTCGGGATCGGCGGCACTGAGCGAGGCATTGGCCAGCTGCGTGCCCGTCAAGCTCATGCGCACGGTGCTGGCGCGACGCACGGCCGTCGGCTGCACGGCCGTGACCGTGGGCGCCACAGCCGCACCGCCGGCAATCACCGCCGTGATATTGCCGGCGGCGTCGTACTGATATTCGGTGACGCGATTGCCGGCATCGATGACACGAACGAGGCGGCCCAGCCCGTCGTACTCGTATCGCTCGCTTCCCGCCGCAGCACCGGGACCTGGCACCAGCAGCAGCAGAGCGAGCAGGCAAAACAGGATCGCGACCACCGCAGGCAGCCCCTCCCTCGCGCACATTGGCCTCGTTCTGCAGCCCACTGAGCCTCCCTGGCTTGTTGTGGCTCACGATCAGTCATTGCTGTGACCGGAGCAGCCCGCAGGCCGGTCATCCCACTTGAATTTCATTCCACCACGCGTGCAACAAGCACGGCAAGCGCTCGGCTGTCACGCGAAGAGGGCTCAAGCCCTGACCCCCGAAAGATCGGCTCATAGGAGGATGAAGCGATGAGCGCGGATGCGTGCACTTTGCGGCTCTCGCCACATCCTCAAGATGATGGAGGCCGCCACCGCCTCGGCAAGAAGACGGCACAATGGCCCCCAGCGCCAGCGCCTCGCCTTTGGCCGAGGTGCGCGGTTAGCCAGGTGGAACTTTCTGACCATGCAGTCTTGCCCTTCCCTGGGATTGCACCTGGCATGACGGCCCGCGCCCAGGCCCTCTGGCCTGTGGCGTAGCGGCCCATGCACCAGGCGATGCTCGCCTGCTCCCCTTCGTTCGACTCAGAAAGTCACCTCTCATGAAAATCGCGCTCATCATCGAAAACAGCCAGGCGGCCAAGTCCGACACCGTCTTCAATGCGCTGAAGACCGTCACCGAGCCGCTCGGACATGCCGTGCACCACTACGGCATGTACACCCCCGAGGACAAGGCCTCGCTGACCTATGTGATGAACGGCCTGCTGGCTGGCATCCTGCTGAACTCCAAGGCGGCCGACTTCGTCGTCACCGGCTGCGGCACCGGCATGGGCTCGATGCTGGCCTGCAATGCCATGCCCGGCGTGTTCTGCGGCCTGGTGATCGACCCGACCGATGCCTTTCTGTTCGGCCAGATCAATGATGGCAACTGCCTGTCCATGCCTTACGCCAAGGGCTTCGGCTGGGCGGCCGAGCTGAATCTGCAGGACTGCT
Organism: Paucibacter sp. XJ19-41; assembly: GCF_028462495.1. Taxonomy (NCBI): domain Bacteria; kingdom Pseudomonadati; phylum Pseudomonadota; class Betaproteobacteria; order Burkholderiales; family Sphaerotilaceae; genus Roseateles; species Paucibacter sp. XJ19-41. Next base: position 702 of record NZ_JAQOWX010000100.1, on the reverse strand, counting down.
ACCGCAAGCTGTTCGAGCACGAGCGCGGCGTCGGCTACCCGAAGGAGCGCGCCGCCATCATGGCCAAGAACCGCGGCATCCTGAAGGACCTGAAGGCCGCCTCGTGCAAGGACATGCTGAGCGTGCTGAAGACGGTCGACCAGGACCTGCTGAAGGCCACCGTGTCGGGCGAGAAGTTCCAGGAGCTGTTCTTCACGAATTGCCAGGACGACGCCATCGCCGGCCATATCCGTCGCGTGCTGGGCGCCTGAGGCCGGCCGCACGGCGTCCCTCAGGGCGCCAGCAAGGCCTCGCGGGCCGCTGACAGCACGGCGCCGGTCAGGCGGTCCAGCAGCCCGGAGGCTGCGCGGGCGTGCTGCCAGTAGAGGGCGACATCCAGCGGCGTGTCGGGCACCAGCTCGACGAGGCTACCCTCGCTCAGCTGAGGGGCGATCATGGACTCCGGATGCAGGCCCCAGCCCATGCCCGCCGCTGCGGCGCTCACAAAGGCGTGGGAGGACGGCAGGGTATGCCGTGGCAATTCCACATGCCGGTGGCACAGGCGCCGTGCCCAGCTGGCTTGCAGCTCGTCCTTGGTGTTGAAGACCAGGCTGGGCGCCCGGGCCAAGGTGCCGGCGCCGACGCCGTCGGCGAAGTAGCGCCGCATGAAGGCGGGGCTCGCGGCGGCGCGGTAGCGCATCGCGCCCAGCGGCCGGCTGTTGC
>NZ_JAQOWX010000010.1:0-78182 GCF_028462495.1 Paucibacter sp. XJ19-41 | reverse complement strand
AGCCGCGCGGCGCCGGCGGCGGCGTGAAGATCGGTGCGGCGCCCTGCAGCGCGCGCAAGCGGTCGGCGCGCTGCCAGGCCTGGTCCAGGCGCAAAAAGGCGACACGGTGTGCGGTCGCCGCGCTCAACCAGGCCTCCAGCTCGGCCTGGCGCTCGGCCGGCAGGCGGCCACCCTGGCGGTCGCGCTCGGCGATCCAGTCTGCCGCGCTGGCCTCGATGTCATTCAACTCTTTGTTTTTCATTGTGTTTTCCGTCCCTTCCTCAACGGCGCGGCGACGCTGCGTGCAGCGCTGCCCAGCCCCGTTGCCTGCAGCGCCAGCGCCAGGGCGCGCACGCCCTTGGAGACCTGGCGCTCCACCGTGTCCTCTGTGATGCCCATGCGTGAGGCGACCTCGCGCTGCGACAGGCCCTCGATCTTGCGCAGCTCAATGACTTCGCGACAGCGCGCCGGCAGCAGGTTCAGCGCGATCTGCAGCAGCTTGAGCTCGCTGCGCGCGGCCAGATGGCGCTCCGGGCTCAGCTCGTCCAGCGTCGGCGCCAGCGCATCCATATCGGCATAGGTCTCGATCGAGACGATCTGCGCGCGCCGGGCGCGGTCAATCAGCAGATTGCGCGCCGTGGTCAGCACAAAAGCCTGGGCCGAATCGGGCCGGCCCCGTGCACAGCCGTCATAGACGCGCGCGTAAACCTCCTGACGCAGGTCGGAGATCTCGTCCATATCGCGCCAGTTGCGCCGCAAAAAGCGTTCAAGCATGGCTTCCAGCGGCAGCACTTGGTCCACGAACCAGGCGTTCAACTCTTCAGTGTTCAACACGGCTCCTCATGTCGGCGGAGCTTGCCACGATCCGCAGTGCCCGCCTGCTTCTGATGACGNCCACGAACCAGGCGTTCAACTCTTCAGTGTTCAACACGGCTCCTCATGTCGGCGGAGCTTGCCACGATCCGCAGTGCCCGCCTGCTTCTGATGACGAAGCAGCTGCGGAAATCCGGTACGTGCGGCGCAAAGATATTTTGCAGGCCGGGTCGGCCTTGGTAGATACCCAGGGTTTCCGCGGATCTCGGCCGCTGCCTCGTCTTGGTTTTGCAGCACAGCCCTTGAGCCGATCCGATATGTCCGCCTCCCCGTCTTCACCGCAGAACTCCGGTCCCCGCATCGCCGCCCTCGACGCCTTGCTCCAGCCCCTGGCCCGCAGCGATGCGCCGGGCCTGGTCGTCGGTGTGGCCCTGCATGGCCGCAGCCTGTACCGGCGCGGCATCGGGCTGGCCAGCGTCGAGCATGGCGTGGCCAACGCGCCCTGGACCCGCATGCGCATCGGCTCCACCAGCAAGCAGTTCACCTGCCTGGCCGCGCTGCTGCTGGCCGAGGAGGGCCGGCTCGACATCGACGCCCCGGTGCGCGCCTATCTGCCCGAGCTGCCGGCATTTCCTGCCCAGGGGCCCGAGCCCAGCCTGCGCCAGCTGATGAACCACAGCAGCGGCTACCGCTGCTACCTCGACCTGGGCTTCATCGCCGAGGGCATGGCGATCAAGCCCGCCGGCGTGGCTTGGGCTGTGCAGCGGCGCCAGCGCGAGGCCAACTTCGCGCCCGGCAGCCAGGTGATCTATTGCAATAGCGGCTACCAGCTGCTGTCAAGAGTGATAGCGGACGTCTCCGGCCTGCCCTTCGAGCAGTTCCTGCAAGAGCGCATCTTCGCGCCGCTGGGTATGCAGGACACGGCCTCGGTGCCCAGCGACTTCGAGCTGCATCCCGGCATGGCCACCTTGCATCTGCCGGCCGCACAAGGCGGTGGCTGGCGGCGCGGCATCTTCCCGACCGAGGAGTTGCGCGGCGAGGGCGCGATGGTCTCCAGCATCGACGACATGCTGCGCTGGCTGGCCCATCTGCGCGCGCCGCACAAGCGCGTGGGCAGCGCGGCCAGCTGGCAGCAGATGCTGGCGCCGACGCGGCTGGCCAATGGCCACCACACGCCCTACGGCCTGGGCCTGATGCGGCACGACTACCGCGGCCTGGAAGTGATTCACCATCCGGGTGCCGTGATCGGCGGCGCCAGCCAGATGCTGACCGTGCCCAGCCAGGCGCTGGACATCGTCATCATCGGCAATGGTGCGCCATGCAGCCCGCGCGAGCTGGCGCTGCGCATTGTCGACGCGATGCTGGGTGACGCAGTGCTCGGCCCCGCTGCGGCGCCGGCGTCCGCCGAGCGCTTTGCGTCGATGCTGGGCCGGCGCTATCGCGGCCGCGAGACGGGCCTGGTCTTCGGCTTTGCCAAAGCCGGCGCCGCGCTGGGCCTGAGCCTGCTGGAAGGGCCGGCCATGCCTTTGCGCGACGAGGGCGCGCAGCTGTGCAAGCCTTTCGAGGAGGGCGGCATCGGGCAATACCTGCTGCCGATCGCGCAATTGGCCACCGCCGGCGCGGGGGCGCCATCGCAGCTCGATCTGGTCGCGGACGGCCGCAGCGAATGCTGCGAGCTGCTGCCCCAGACGCCACCACCGCCAGCCAAGGCCGGCGCGCCGCTGCTGGGCCGCTACCGTTCGGCCGATCTCGATGCCGAGGCCCGCATCGATTTCGACGGCGAGCGGCTGCTGCTGCAGATCCGTGGTGCCTATGGTGGCAACCGCTTCGAGCTGCGGGCCCTCTCGGCCGAGTTGTTCGGCTGCCAGGCGCTCGACGTACCGATGGGCCATGGCGGCAATGCGGTGCTGCGCGCCGCGCCCGCTGGCGGCCCGCCGAGCGGCCCAGTGAGCGGTTTCCGCCTCGACACGCCGCGCACCCGCCAACTGGCGTTTGAACGCTACGGCGACTGACTGATTCCCCGTTTCTCTTCCTCTTCCCTAGGGATTTCTCCGACATGCTTGTATTGCGCAAACCCTATCTGATCTTCCTCGGTGACGTGAGCTCGGCCGTGGATGCCAAGACCGCCTTCGGCGTGGCCGACTGGTGCCCCGAGGATGTGCTCGGCGAGCTGGCCTATCCCGGGGCCGCCGTCAGCACCGGCAAGCCGGCGATGAGCGTCGCCGAGGCGGCCGCGGCCGGCGCGGGCTCGCTGCTGATCGGCATCGCGCCGGTCGGCGGCAAGCTGCCGGCGCACTGGCTGCCCAGCCTGCTGGAGGCGGTGCGCGCGGGTCTGGATATCGTCAGCGGCCTGCACACGCGGCTGAGCGACATCCCCGAGCTGGCTGCTGCCGCCCAGGCCGCCGGCGTGCAGCTGCAGGATGTGCGCCACGGCGCCTGGCCGCGCGTGACCGGCACCGGCCGCAAGCGCAGCGGGCAACGGCTGCTGACCGTCGGCACCGATTGCGCGCTGGGCAAGAAGTACACCGCGCTGGCGCTGGCCCGAGCGCTGCAGGCGCGCGGCGTGCCGGCGAGCTTTCGTGCGACCGGACAGACCGGGGTGATGATCTCGGGCAGCGGCGTGGCCATCGACGCGGTGGTGTCCGACTTCGTCACCGGCGTGGCCGAGCAGCTCTCGCCCGACAACGAGCCCGGGCACTGGGATGTGATCGAGGGCCAGGGCTCGCTGTTCCACCCGGCCTATGCGGGCGTCACGCTGGGCCTGTTGCATGGCTCGCAGCCCGACGCGCTGGTGCTGTGCCACCACGCCGGTCGGCAGCATATTGCCAGCCTGCCTGACTTCCCGACCCCGCCGCTGGCCGAGGCCATCGAGGCCTATCTGTGCGCCGCACGCCTGACCAATGCGGCGGTGCGCTGCGTCGGCATCAGCATCAATTCGTCCGCGCTCAGCGATGCGGACTGGCGGGCCTACCGCGACCGCGTCGAGGCCGAGCTGGGCCTGCCCGTGGTCGATCCGATGCGCGGCGGTGTCGAGCGCCTGGTCCAAGCCATCCACCCACACAAGGAGTATTCCCATGTCGCTTGATTGCACGCTCACCAGCGAGAGCTGGGCCCTGCAGGAACCGTTTGAGATTTCGCGCGGCGTGATGACCGAGATTCAGGTGCTGGTCGTGCGTCTGTCCGATCGCGAGGGCCGCTGTGGCTATGGCGAGGCCACCGGCGTGCCCTACAAGGGCGAGACGACGCTGACGATGGCCGCGCAGATCGAGGCGCTGCGGCCCCGGCTGCATGAGGACCTGTCGACCGAGGCGCTGATGCAGCTGCTGCCGCCCGGCGGCGCGCGCAACGCGCTGGACTGCGCGCTGTGGGACCTGCGCGCCAAGCAGGCCGGCCGCCGCGCCTGGCAGCTGGCGGGCCTGGAGCGCGTGGCCCCGGTGCTGACGGCCTACACCATTGGCCTGGGCAGCGAGGCCGATGTGCGGCGCAAGATCCGCGCCGCGCGGCATCTGCCCCTGCTCAAGCTGAAGGCCGATGCAAGCCGGCATGTCGACATGGTGCGCTTCGCCCGCGAGGAGCATCCGTCTGCCCGCCTGGTCGTCGATGCCAACCAGGCCTGGAGCCGCGAGCTGCTCGAGCGCATCCTGCCTGAGTTGCAGGCCCAGGGCGTCGAGCTGATCGAGCAACCGGTCGAGCGCGGCACGGATGCCCAGCTCGACGGGCTGGTCTGCACCATACCGCTGGCCGCCGATGAGTCCTGCGTGGACCGCAGCTCGCTGCCGGTGCTGGTGGGTCGCTACCAGTACGTCAATATCAAGCTCGACAAGACGGGCGGCCTGACCGAAGCGCTGGCCCTGGCACGCGAGGCCAAGGCCATGGGCTTCGGCCTGATGGTCGGCAATATGGGTGGCACCTCGCTGGCCATGGCCCCGGCCCATCTGATCGCGCAGGACTGCAGCTATGTCGACCTCGACGGCCCGATGCTGATGCAATCCGACCGCGCCCAGGCCATGCATTACGAAGGCGCCATGCTCGGCGCCGCCGAGCCGGCGCTCTGGGGCTGAGCGGGAGGGGGTCTGGCTTCATGCATAGACGATGTGCAAGACCTGGCCCCGGCTGATGAGCCTGCGCAGTGCCCCTGCCCGGCCATGTCGACGCCATCCTTGTGGGCGTCCAGTCCGACAAGCAAGATGCTGTTAGATTTGCTCTCCATGCGCGGCCCTCACGAAGCCATCTTGTGTAGGCATAAGCATCCTGACCTACTCAACCGAGGTCCGCAATGGCTATCAACATCGAAGCACTCCAGGGCTCAGATTGGTACTACGACGACAGCAAGCATGTCGGCGTTGACTTCTCCGAACCGGTTCAGGTCGCCACGTACGATGCCCGTCAGCGGTCGACAGATGCCGCCGCAGCAGCGCTTCTGGCTGAGCTTGGTCTTCAATCAGACCAAGTCTTTGCTGACTTCGGCTGTGGAACAGGTGTCCTAGCCTGCCAAGCTGCACTCGCGGGCTGTGAAGTACACGCGATCGACATCTCGGCACAGATGCTCGAAGCCACGCGCAAGCGTGCTGAGATTCTGGGCGCATCTGGCATCAGGCTTCAGCAAGCAGGGTTCTTGAGCTTCGTACTGCCTGCGAACTCCCTTGACATTGCGACAACGCAGTACGCCTTGCATCACCTCAACGATTTCTGGAAGCTTGTCGCGCTGCAGCGGATTCACGCAGCCCTGAAGCCTGGCGCCACGTTCATGCTCCGGGATGTCGTCTACTCGTGCCATCCGTCGGAGATCAAGGAGACAGTGGACGCGTGGCTGAAATGGATGCAGGAGGAACGCGGCTACAGCCGCGACGAGAACGTCACTCATGTGCGCGACGAACACAGCACGTTCGCTTGGGTCATGGAAGGCCTGCTGGAACGCGCTGGCTTTCGCCTTCAACAAGCACGGTACGCACGGGGCGTCTACGCCACTTACATCTGCCAGCGCCCAGGCTGAAGCCGAAAATGCCGACTGACCGGACGCGCTACGGTACTGCACCCTGGCTGCGGCGCAGCCACGACTCATCATCTGCCTCGCGGCCAGATGAGTTGCTGATGTGCTGAGCGCAGGAGGACGGGCAGACCTGCTGCTGCCTGCCAGGGCCTGGCGGCCCTGGCTTTCGCCAGGCACCGCAAGTCCACCGGACTTCCGGTGTCCGGGCTCAATCCCCCGGCCGCTTCGCGGCCTCCTCCTTGACCTCCGCATCAGGCCTGCCCGTCCTCCTGCTTGGCGCTGCATTGGTTTCTGCTCGCAAAAAACCAATGGTGGAGAAGCCGGGATGCGGGTGTGCGCAATTGCGCAAGTCAAGGAGGAGGGCCGCTTGCGGCCCGGGGGACTGAGCCCGGACCCAAGCAGTCCTGAGGACTGCTTGTGCCTAGCGAAGGATCGGGCCTCTGGCCCGAGCATGGAGCAATTGCGCACACCCGTGTCCCGGCGCCTGACGGTTCTCGCTGAGGCAAGCTCTCCTCGCGAAATTTGGACCCCAGGCGCATTTGAGTGGCCTCTGCCGCACTTACCGCTGCAACCGCGCCGGCGACAGCATCTCCGCACTCAGCCCGAAGTCAGCCAGCCGCTGCGGCAGCGCCAATCCCCGCGCCAGCGCCGCGCAGGCTTCGCCCATCGCGGCGCAGGTCTGGATGCCGTAGCCGCCCTGGCCGGCGAGCCAGAAGAAGCCGGGCGCCTGGGTATCGAAACCGCCGACCAGGCCGCCGTCGGCGACGAAGGAGCGCAGCCCGGCCCAGGTGTGGCTGGGCCGGCGGATGGTCAGCGTGGTGGCCTCCTCGATGCGATGGATGGCCAGAGCGATATCGAGCTCCTCGGGCTGTACATCCTGCGGTGCCACCGGGTCGGCATTGGCCGGTGAGCCGAGCAGCGCTCCGGCATCGGGCTTGAAGTACCAGTCCTCGTCGGCGCCGAACACCAGCGGCCAGGCATGGGTGTCGATGCCGGCCGGCGGCGCGAACATGAATGCAGAGCGGCGCCGTGGTTCCAGGCCGATGGGCCGCACGCCGGCCAGGCCTGCGATCACATCGGCCCAGGCGCCGGCTGCGTTGATCAGCACCGGGGCCTGGTAGACGGCCTTGCCGGCATGCACGCGCCAATCGGCGCCCTGGCGCTCTATCGCCGAGACCTCGGCATCGCAGACCAGGCTGCCGCCGGCGCGGCGCAGCTCGCGCAGAAAACCCTGGTGCAGCGCATGCACATCCATGTCCACCGCCTCGGGCTCGTGAATCGCCCCGAACAGCTGCTCGCGCCTGAGCACCGGCACCATCGCGCAGGCTTCGTCTGCCGAGAGCCGGTGCGAGTTCGCTGTGATCGCGCGCAGCACTTCCCAGTGGCGCTCGTAGGCCTCGCGCTGCGCCTCGGTGGCGACGAAGAGTGCGCCACGCGGCGTCAGCAGCGGATGCTCGGAGTAGCCGGCCGGCGGCTGCTCGAAGAAGCTGCGGCTGGCGCGGGTCAGCGCACGCACCTGGGTGTTGCCATAGCTCTCCATGAAGAGCGCGGCCGAGCGGCCGGTGGCGTGATAGCCGGGCTGGCTCTCGCGCTCCAGCACGATGGTGCGCGCATGCGGCGCCAGCCAGCGCGCCACCGAGGCGCCGGCGATGCCGCCACCGATGACCAGGCAGTCGGCTGAAATGATGTCGGGCTTGTGGCTCATGCGGATATGGGGTCGTTGGCGGCAGTGTTGAAGCCGTGCGGGTCGGCCACGCGGGGCCAGTAATCGAGCTCGCGCACCCGGTAGGGCAGGGCGGCAAAGTCCATGCTGATCGCGCCGGGTGTCGTCACATAAAGGATATCCCGGGCCAGCGGCGCGAACTGGGCATGGAAGTGCTGGGTGGACTTGACCACGATCAGGCGCTTGCGCGCCAGATCGATGCCCAGGCCGGTGAAGACCATGGGCGAGAAGGTCTGGCTGCGCACGCTGACCAGCACGATGTCTAGCCCGTTCGCCGCCTGCACCCAGACGCTGGGGCCCAGCGGCGCGATCTCGTCGTTCGAGTTCAGGCCGATCTGCACATGCTGATCCAGCACCGCCTTGACGACGACCTCCAGATCCATCGGCTGACCCGAGGCCGGGCCGCATTTGCCGCCGATGCTCAGTGCGAGGCGAGCACCGACGCCGGCGTCGCGGCAGAGCTGGATCGCGCCCAGATCCCAGAAGGCGCCGATCGCAACGTCCTGCGCGCCGCGCGCCAGCAGTGCCTGCAAGATGAATGTGCTGTCGCTCATCGCGCCGCCGCCGGCGTTGTCGGCGATGTCGGCAATGACGACCGGGCCGCCCGCTATCTGCGCGGCGCGGTCCAGCGCCGCGTCCACCTCCAGCATCGGCGTCACGGTTTGCTCGCGTAGCGCCCAGAACTCCCGGCCCAGCTGCTCGGCCAGCGCGGCGGCGAGGCGCGCATCGTTGTCGGTGACGACCCATAGCCGCGCCCCCGACTCGGGCACATCGCCCCAGGGAAAGCCATGGCCGAGCGAAACCGAGAGCACGCCCGGCTGGCGCTCGACCGCCTGCATGCGGCGCACAAAGCCGGCCATCGGTTCGCGCGTGGTGTGCCACAGGCCGACCATCTTGCAGTCGAACATCGCGGTGCTGGGCCGTACCTTGCCGGCCGCCGTGTCCAGCACGATGCGCAGCAGCTCCTCGAGCCGGGGCAGCGCGTCGATATGCGGATATTCCTTGTAGGCGACGATGGCATCGGCCGAGCGCTGCATCAGCACGGTGGTGTGGCAGTGCAGGTCCAGCTCGACACCGATGGGCACGGCCGGCCCGACGATGGCGCGCACCCGCGCGATCAGATCGCCCTCGCAGTCCTCATAGCCCTCGGCCACCATCGCGCCGTGCAGCACCAGGATCACGCCATCGACCGGCAGGGCCGCCCGCAGATCGCTCAGGATCTCGTCGCGCAGGCCCTCGTAGACCGCGCGCACCGTGCGGCCCAGCGGCTGGGCGAAGGCACTGAGGCTCTCGACCAGCGCATGGCCCTGGTCGGCCAGCAGCCGGCGCAGATCGGCCATAGGTGCGCCTATGCCTTGCGGATCGCGCCGGCTCCCATCGCCATGGAAGATGCCGTATTCCTCAAATCCGCCCCAGCCGGTTGGCGCCGCCGCATAGGTATTGGTCTCGGTGGCCAGGAAGGCGCCGAAGATCTTCTTGCTGCTCATGCGGTGTGCTCCTCGCGGATGAAGCGCAGGCGCCGCAGCCGCGGCGCATCCAGGCGCAGGCCGCTGACGCGGCCGGCCGCGCGATCGATATTGATGATGCCGGCGCCGCCCATGCCGGCGAACAACGCATCGGCCGGCATGGCCAGCAGCACGTCCTGGGACAGCGGCTGCAGGCGGTAGGCACTGTGGCCGTGCCGGCCCTGCAGGCGCACGATGATCTGCAAGGCCTCGCCTTCGCCCTCGATCTCAACGTGAGCGTCGATCTGCAGATCCGGCACGCGGTAGCGGCCGGCCAGGGCCGGCGCCAGCGCGGCGCTGGTAGGTGCCACATCGGGCAGGCGCTCGCAGCGCAGCAGATGGCCGCCGTCGTTGAGGGTCAGGATGTCGGGCGCGGTTGTGCCGGCAAGCTCCTCGAGCGCGAAGCCCAGCGGGTTCAGCGCGCTGTCCTCGCAGGGCAGCAGGGCCTCGTTGCCGATCTGGCGCAACGGCATGCCACGGCTGCCCAGCCAGTTGAGCGCGAGCTTGCCGCCGGCGTCCTCGAAGCCGAACACCGCACCGGTCGCGGCCGCGTGATAGCGCCTGCCCAGCAGCGCTGCATGGGCGGCGGCCGGCACAGGGGCGGGCGGCGCGACCAGGGCCTCGCCGAGCAGCGCGTCGATGATCTGAAAGCCCAGCGCCACCGGCGAGATGGGCGCGCCGTTGACCATGATCATGATGTCCAGCTCATGAGAGGGCACCGTGATCATCTGCGAGGTGGCGCCGAGCACCGCGCCCGCATGATGGATCACCTCGACGCCGCGGTAGTCGTGGCGCATCAGGCCCAGCGCATAGGGCAGACGCATGCCGGTCGACAGCTGCGGCAGCTCAATCATCTGGGCCCAGCTGGCCGCGCTGCCGACCGTCTTCTGCGGGCTGCGCAGATGGGCCAGCCAGCACAGCATGTCATCGACGGTCGAGACCAGGGAGCCGCTGCCGCGCAGCTCGCCCGGGTAGATGCCGCGCTGCAGCCCACCGCCGGCGGCCGCCGGCTGGGCCTGGTACTGCATGGCCATGCCGGCGCGGATCTCGAGGTCGCTGGTCAGCGACTCGGTGTCATGCATGCCTAGCGGCGTGAAGATGCGCTCGCGCATGAAGTCCTCGAAGCGCTGGCCGCTGAGGCGCTCGATCACGCGCGCCAGCAGCTGATAGCCGGTGTTCGAATAGATCATGCGCGTGCCCGGCTCGAAGTTGAGCTCGCCGTTGGGCTCATGCAGCGGTTTGGACCAGTCCGCCTTGGGCAGGATGGCCAGGCCCTGTGCGACGGCGGCCAGGTCTGTGCGCCAGCCGCCCGTGTGATGCATCAGCTGGCGCAGCGTCGGTCCGGCTGGGTGCAGCAGCGGCAATTCAGGCAGGTGCTGGTAGACCAGGTCGTCGATGTCCAGCAGCCCGTCCTCGGCCAGCAGCAGCACGGCCAGGCAGGTGAACTGCTTGCTGGTGGATGCAATGCGCACATGCGTGTGCGGCGACATCGCGACACTTTGCTCGATGCTGGCCAGGCCGACACCACGGCGGTAGACGGTACGGCCCGCGCGCGCGATGCCCACGATCAGGCCCGGCGCATCGCTGCGATTGAAGGGTTGCAGCAGGGCGTCGACGGCCATCAGGCCGGTCGGGGAAGAGGAAGAGTCGGTAGGGGTCATGGCTTGATCGCTGTGGAGGGAAGACGGGTGTGCCTTCTGTACAGACGAGCCAGCCGCCCGTTTCCGGCATGCTGTCTTCTGCGGCCTAGGTGTTTACGCTGGGTTGGATGAAATTGCTACCGGAATATGACGAGCGGCCCGTCTTCGTTGGATAGCAGTTCATCGTTTCCAACCAAGGAATTCCAATGAAGAAAAGCGTGCGTGGCCGGACTCTCCGTCGTCTGGCCCTGGTGTGTACTCTGGCCATCGCCGCCTCGGCCCATGGGCAGAGCCGCGAGTTCGACGTCGCTGCCGGTGATCTGAAGGCTGCCCTCGATGCCTATATTGCGCAGGCCGGCGTGCAGCTGCTCTACAAGGTCGACGACATCAAGGGCCTGTCGACCAAGGGTCTGAAGGGCAAGCTCTCGCCCGAGGACGCGCTGGCTCGCCTGCTCGACGGCACGCGGCTGAAGGTGCGACGCGACGAGAGCGGCGCCATCGTGCTCTACAGCGCGCCGCCCGACGAGCCCAAGCCGCGCGCCGATGTGTCGACGCTGGACACCGTCATGGTCAGCGCCTCGCGCCGCCGCGAGCCGGTGCGCGAGGTGCCGCTGAAGGTGGATGTGCTGCAGACCGAGGCGCTGGAGCGCGGCGGGGCGCGCGAGCTGGGCGACTATGTGGCCGGCCAACCCGGCGTCACGCTGACGCATGGCGGCGCTTTTGCTGGCGCCTTGAGCATCCGCGGCCTGGCGACCGCCTCGGTGGGGGCTGCCTCGGTCGGGGTCTATGTCGACGATGTCGCCACCGGCTCCAGCGCGCCCTATGGCCTGGGGGCAGTCACGCCGCTGGACATGGGCCTGCTGGACCTGCACCACATCGAGATCCTGCGCGGACCGCAAGGCACTTTGTACGGCGCCGGCGCGATGGGCGGCCTGATCAAGTACGTGACCAACGAGCCCGATACCGGCGAGTTCTCCGGCAGCGCCAGGCTCGCGCTGAGCTCCACCCAGTACGGCGGCATGGGCCACACGGTCAATGGCGTGGTCAATCTACCGATCAAGCAGGACATGGCGGCCGTGCGCGTCGCGGCCTACAGCACGCGCTTTGGCGGCTATGACGACACCATCGGCGTGGCGGCCGAGAAGAATGTCAACCGCGGCACCACCACCGGCGCACGCATTTCGGCGCTGCTGACGCCGAGCCGTAACTTGTCGATGCGGCTGACGCTGACCTCGCAGGAGGCCAAGCGCGTCGGCCACGACTACGAGGACCTGAATCTCGTCACCGGGCAGCCGGTGCTGGGCGAGCGCCTGCGCCGGCTCGGCGCCCGTGAGCCCAGCAGCGTGCGCACCGATCTGCTCGGCATGGACATCGAATACAACATGGGCTGGGCCCGGCTCAATGCCATCACCTCGGTGCAGGATGTGAAGCTGCATGGGCAGCAGGATGCCTCCTCGCTGCTGCTGCCCGTGCTGGTCGGCGCCGGCGTCCCGGCCACCTCGGTCTGGGCTGACAGCCGCGGTGAGCAGCACCGGGTCAGCCAGGAGTTCCGGCTGACCTCGAGCGCCTCGCGCGATCTCGAATGGCTGGCCGGTCTCTACATCAACCGCGAGCGCTCCAGCATCGACGGCGGCTTCGGCTATGCGACCGCCAGCGGCCCCGGCACGCTCAATCTCTACCAGACCAGCAAGCCCGCCACCTACCGCGATCTCGCGCTCTACGGCGATGTGACCTGGCATGCCACGCCCGCGCTGGCGCTGACCGGCGGCGTGCGTGTCGGCCGCATGGAGCAGCGCTTCACCAATACGTCGGCAGGCCTGCTGGCCGGCGGTACTTCGACCAATGGCGGCGAGTCCGAGGAGACCGCCACCACCTGGCTGGCCACCGCCGGCTACAAGCTCGACCCGCTGAGCTCGGCCTATCTGCGCGTCGCCAGCGGCTACCGACCCGGCGGCCCGAACGGCCTGCTGCCGACGACCTCGCCTTCGATCAAGCCGATGTTCAAGTCCGACTCGCTGTGGAGCTACGAGGCCGGCTACAAGGCCACGCTGCTGGAGCGCCGCCTGATGGTCGATGCCGCCATCTATGACATCGAGTGGAGCGATATCCAGCAGACGGTGAAGGACGGTGTCTTCGGCTTCTTCACCAATGCCGGCAAGGCCCGCATCCGGGGCGCGGAGCTGGGCCTGATCTGGCTGCCCAGCGCGGGCTGGCGGCTCGACGGCTCGCTGGCCCTGATCGATGCCAAGCTGCGCACCGATGCCCAGGGCCTCGGCGGCCGTGCTGGCGACAAGCTGCCCAACACCGCCCGCGTCTCCGCCTCGATGTCCGCCACACGCGACTTCGAGCTCGCGGGCCGCCCGGCCTATCTGGGCCTGAATGCCCGCCATGTCGGTGAACGCCATGCCGGATTCCCCGGCAGCGCGGTGCAGCTCGACTATCTGCTGCCGTCCTACACCGTGTATGGTTTGCAGGCCGGCATCGACTTCGAGCGCTTCAAGCTCTCCGCCTATCTGCGCAATCTGAGCAATAGCCGCGGCCTGGCGGCGGTTGCCGTCGACTCGGCGACTGCAGGCAAGGCCGTCGTGGTCGAGCCCCGCACCCTCGGCGTTGCCGTCAACGTCCCCTTCTGACCATGGCTCTCTTCACTCAGACCGCCGCAGCCCCGGCGGCTTCCTCCTCGCACGCCCCTGCACCGGCGACCCGGCGCGCCGGCGCGGCCTCCTGGTACACGCTGGCGGTGCTGCTGATCGCGACCATTCTTGGCTCGATCGACGGCATGCTGGTGACCCTCTTGACCGAGCCGATGCGCGTGAGCCTGTCGCTATCGGACACCCAGATCGGCATGCTCAAGGGCGCCGGCCTGGTGCTGTTCTCCGGGCTGGCGACCTTGCCGCTGGGCTGGCTCGGCGACCGGTTCGACCGCCGCCTCGTGCTAGCCGCCTGCGTGCTGGTCTGGAGCGCGGCGACCGGGTTGCGCGGCACCGCGATGGACTACGGCATGCTGTTCATCGCGTCTATCGGCCTGGGCGTCGGCGAGGCTGGGCTCGGGCCTCTCACCAACAGCCTGATCCCCGATCTGTTCCCGCGCGCCCAGCGGGTGCTGGCGAACGCGATCTTCGGCATCGCGGCGCTCTTCGGTGGCGCGCTCGGTGCGATAGTGGGCGGCAGCATCGTGCAGGCCATCGAGAAGTCGCACCACCTGCTGCCGGTCGCGCTGCAGGCCTATGAGACCTGGCGCCTGACATTTTTTGCGATGGCCATCGTCGGTGCGCCGGTGATGCTGCTGGTGCTGACGATACGCAGCGCACGCGGCGCCGCCGCGGTCGGCTATGAGCCGCCTCCGCCGGGCGTCGATGTCACTGCGCAGGCCGGCATCAGCTTTGGCGACTATCTACGCGCCCATTGGCGCACGCTGGCCTGCCTGGTGACTGCGGCCGGCCTGGCCTCGGTGGGCCTGAGCTCGATCGGCAGCTGGATCCCCATCGTCGCGGCGCGCCAGTTCGGCGTGCAGCCGGCGCAGCTGGGGCAGGGCATAGGCATTGCCGTGATGGCCGGCACCCTGCTCGGCGGCGTGCTGGGTGTCAATGCGATGCGGGTGGCACGGCGCCGCGTCGGCCTGGCCGCACCGGTGCGGGTGATGACGCTGGGCTACGCCGCCGCCGGGCTGATCTCGATTGCGCTGCTGTTCGTGCGCTCGGCCAATGATGTGTTCGTGCTGCTGGCCATGCTGCTGGTGCCGCTGATCTGCGGCGCGGTGGTGCTGCCCAACGTGCTGCAGGAGGTCGCGCCGGCCCATCTGCGGGCGCGCGTGGTCGGGGTGCTGTCGATCGCCGGCCTGCCCTTTGCGGTGCTGGGACCGCTGGCCATCGGCATGGTCTCGGACGCCGTCAAGCACATCCCCAATGGCCTGGCCATGGCCATCGTCGCCGCCACGATGACCGGCTGCCTGCTGGGCGCCGCCCTGCTGCGCGCGACCGAGCCTGCATTCGTGCGCCTGATCAAAACCGTCAACCCTGCCGCCTGAACCCGCTACCCATGTCTACCCTCACTACCAATCCGACCGCCGCGATTGCAGCGATCGACGCGCTTCTCCAACCGCTGTGTCGTGGCGATGCGCCCGGCATGGTGGTCGGCGTCCACCAGCAAGGCCGGCTGCGCTACCGCCGCGGCTTCGGTCTGGCCAGCCTGGAGCAGGGCGTGGCGAACACGCCGCACACCCGCATGCGCCTGGCCTCGACCAGCAAGCACTTCACCGCGCTGGCCATCCTGCTGCTGGCCGAGGATGGCCGCCTGCAGATCGACGATGCGGTGCAGCAGCATCTGCCCGAGCTGCCCAGGCTCGGCGCCGAAGGCCCGACGCTGCGCCAGCTGATGGCACATACCGGCGGCTGGCGCGGCCATGATGAGCTCTGGACCTGGGCCAATGGACTGAACCTGCAGCCGAGCGGCAGCAGCCTGGCGCTGATGGCGCGGCAAAGCGAGCTCAATTTCGAGCCCGGCACTCGCATGATCTACAGCAATGGCGGCTACCGCCTGCTGGCGCTGACGGTCGAACGTGTCAGCGGGCTGAGCTTTGCCGAGTTCCTGCGCACGCGCATCTTCGAGCCGCTTGGCATGCTGGACAGCGAGTCCATCCCGAGCGTGCTCGATGTGCGAGGCGGCCTGGCGGGGCTGTACATGCCGGTGCCGGGCGCCGCGCCGGATGCGCGCGCGCAATGGACCCGTGCGCTCTACCCGACCGAGTTCGAGGGCAGCGGCTCGCTGGTCTCGACGGTGGACGACATGCTGACCTGGCTGGCCCACCTGCGCAGCGAGAAGAAGACGGTCGGCAGCGCGCAGAGCTGGGCGCAGATGCTGGCGCCCAACACCCTGGCTTCGGGCGAGATCTCGCCCTATGGCTTCGGCCTGGTCTGCCATCCTTACCGGGGCGTCGAGGTCATCCACCACAACGGTGCCATCCTCGGCGGCGGTTCGCAGATGATCACCGTGCCCGCACATGGCCTGGACATCACGATCATGAGCAATGGCCTGGCCGCCGCCCCCGCCGCGATCGCCCTCAAGCTGATCGACCTGCTGCTGGCCGATCAGCTGCCGATCAGCGCCGAGGCCGCCGTGCCGCGCGTGGCGGCCAGCGCCTTCCCCGGCCTGCCGGGTCAGCATTACCACGAGCCCGAGAGCGGCTGCCTGATGCGCTTCGGCGAGGTGGCCGGCGTGCTGGGCCTGTCCGTGCATGGCAGCGCGGTGCTGCCGCTGCGCAAACGCGGCGCGAGCAGCGCCTGGCTGGGTGTGATGGACATGGGGACCAGCGCCTTCGAGGTCGAGCTGGCCGGCGCGGATTCCGCGCAGGCCCCCGATACCTTGGAGGTGCGCGACGGCGGCCGGGTGCAGCGCTTCCGGCGTCTGGCCGAGGCCGCGCCCGAGCCGACCGCGCTGGCGCCGCGGCTGGTGGGCCGCTACCGCAGCGCCGACCTCGATGCCGACGCGCAGATCGCCATCGAGGGAGCGATGCTGACGCTCACCGTGCAAGGCCGGCATGGCCAGCTGCGCTTTCGCCTGCAGCCCGTCTCGGAGGATGTGCTGCTCATCGTCCCGACCGACCCGCTGCTGGCCGCGCTCGCCAACAGCAATATCGTCAATCTTGACCGCGCCGGCGCCCGGGTGGTCGGCCTGCGGATCGACAGCGTCCGCACCCGCCACATGCGCTTCACGCGCTTGGACCAGTAAGGGAATCCCGCCATCATGAAGTTCTTCACCGCCTTTCTCGCCACCGAGACCAACACCTTCGCCGCCGCGCCGACCGGCTGGGGCTGCTTCCGGGAATACGGCATCTATCGTGGGGATGCCAGCACGCGCGACCCGCAGGGCTTCGGCCTCTACCCGCTGACCCTGCGCCGCTGGCTGGCCGAGCAGGGCCACGAGCTGGTCGAGAGCACGACCGCCTTTGCGATGCCGTTGGGCCGCACGGTGCGCGAGGTCTATGAAGGCCTGCGCGACGAGATCCTGGCCGATCTGCAGGCGGCCCATGCAGCGGGACCGCTGGACGGCGTGATCCTGGTGCTGCACGGCGCGATGGTGGCCGACGGCTATGACGATTGCGAGGGCGATCTGATCGAGCGGGCCCGCGCCATCGTCGGGCCTACCGTGCCCATCGGCGTGGAGCTGGACCTGCACTGCCACTACACCGCGCTGATGCAGCGCTCGGCCGACGTGATCGTGGCCTACAAGGAGTATCCGCACACCGATGCGCTGCCGCGCCTGCGCGAGGTGCTCGACATCGTGATCAAGACGGCGCAGGGCCGTGCCAAGCCCACCACCGCCGTTTTCGACTGCAAGATGGTGGGCCTGTGGCACACGACGCGCGAACCGATGGCCGGCTTTGTGCGGCGCATGCAGGCCGTCGAGCAGCAGCCCGGCGTGCTGTCGGTCTCGCTGGGCCATGGCTTCCCCTGGGCCGATGTGGTCGAGGGCGGCGCCAAGCTCTGGGTCACGACCGACAAGGATCCGGCGCTGGCGGCCGCATTGGCTGAGGAGCTGGGCCGCGAGTTCTGGTCGCTGCGCGAGCAGACCCGCACGCCGAACCTGAGCATCAGCGACGCGCTGGCACAGGCGCAAGCGGTGCAGGGCGGTCCCGTGGTGCTGGCCGATGTGGCCGACAACGCCGGCGGTGGCGCGATGAGCGATAGCAGCTTCATCCTGCGCGAGGTGCTGGCGCAGGGCATAGCCGATGTCGCGATCGGCGGCTTCTGGGATCTGGGCGCGGTGCAGATCTGCAGCGACGCCGGCGTCGGCGCGCACGTGGATCTGCGCCTGGGCGGCAAGGGTGGTCCGGCTTCCGGTGAACCGCTTGACCTGAGCGCGACAGTGATGGCGGTGGTCGAGGATTTCTACCAGCCGGGACTGAACGGTGCCGATGACCGCATGGCCCTGGGCCGCAGCGTCTGGGTGCGCCTGGCTAATGGCATCGACATCGCGCTGATCAGCAAGCGCAGCCAGGTGCTCGACCCCCAGCTCTTCACCGGCCTGGGCATAGTGCTCGGCAACAAGAAGCTGATCGTCGTCAAATCGGCCCAGCACTTCCATGCCCGGTTCGCGCCGCTGGCCAAGGCGGTCTTCTATGTCAGCTCGCCCGGCACGGTGAATACCGACTTCGCCAGCCTGCCTTACCGCGTGCGAAGCCTGGACTACTGGCCGCGGGTGGCCGACCCGCACTGGGTCGCGCCGGCGGCGCAGCCCCCGGGCCGGCTCTACGAGATCGACGGCCTGCGCCTGCATCTGCATCTGAGCGGCCCCGCACCCACCGACCCGCGCCAGCCCACCATCGTGATCGAATCGGGCGCCGGCACCGTCTCGCCGGTCTACGCGCGCCTGCAGCGGACCCTGGCCCGCAAGTACCCGGTCTGCAGCTATGACCGACCGGGCCTGGGCTGGAGCCAGCCCGATGCGCAGCCGCTGGACGCCGAGCGCAATGCGCGCCGCCTGCATGCGCTGCTGGACGCGGCCGGCGTGCGCGGCCCGCTGCTCTTCATCGGCCACTCGCTGGGCGGCCTCTTGATGCGCGTCTACACGGGCCTCTACCCCGAGCAGGTGGCTGGCCTGATGATGCTGGACGCCAGCCACCCGGACCAGTTCGCGCTCTACAACGAGGCGCCCACCGCGCAGATGGCCGCCGAGCGCGCGAAACGCGTCAAGCTGCGCGCCGGCGGCCCGCCGCCGCCGGAGTTCGCGATGATCGATGCGGTGTGTGCCGATATGCCCGAGGTCGCCGAGCAGGTGAAGTCCACCGTCACGCCCGAGGCGGTGGACGCGATGCTCTACGAGGTGCTGGGCTTGCAGCAGGTCGGGCGCCAGGCGGCGGCCGCGCCCGATCTGGGCGAGCGTCCGCTGATGGTGCTGTGGGCGCCGAAGCCGCCGGCGCCGACCGGCGTCGAAGGCCTGGACGCGGTCTACCAGCGCTGGCCGAGCTATCAGCAGGCGCATGCAGACCTGTCGACGCGCGGTCGCGTTCGCGAGTTGGCCGGGTCCGAGCACATGAGCATCGCGGTGCTGCCGCCCTTTGTTGCCCAGGTTGCCGAGGAGGTCGACGCGCTGATGGCGCAGATCGCCGAAGCCCGTTAAAGGAGCGCCCATGGCTGAACTGCATGAGCTGAGCGCCGAGGCGCAGTGCGCGGCGCTGCGGCGTCGCGAGATTTCTTCCACGGAGCTGGTCGCGCACTACCTGGCGCGCATTGAGCGCCATGGCGCGGCGCTCGGCGCCTTCGTGAATGTCTTCGCCGAGCAGGCGATGGACGCGGCGCGGCGGGCCGATTCGCAAGCTCCCTCGGGCCTGCTGCACGGCCTGCCGCTGCCGCTGAAAGACCTGCATCCGTCCGCCGGCCTGCCGACCTCGCTGGGCAGCGCGGCAATCGCCGGCTGGGTGCCCGAGCAGGACGGCGGCGTCGTCGGCCGGCTGCGCCAGGCCGGCATCATCGTGATCGGCAAGACCCATGCACCCGAGTTCGGCCCCTGCTGCTACACCGAGACGCAGCTGGCCTCACCGGCACTGAGCCCCTATGGCGAAGGACTGTCGGCCAGCGGATCGAGCGGGGGCGCGGCCGCTGCGGTGGCGGCCGGTCTGGCGCCCATGGCCCATGCCAGCGATGGCCTGGGCTCGACGCGCACGCCGGCCTCGAACTGCGGCCTGGTCGGCATCAAGCCCAGCCGCGGCCGCATCCCCTCGGTGCTGCCGGCCTGGTACCAGCTCGGCAGCGAAGGGCCGGTGGCCCGCACGGTTGGCGATGCAGCCCTGTTCCTTGATGCCGTCGGCCCCATCGGCCCTGGCGAGCTGTGGCGCCAGTCGCCCTGGGCACCCGATGCGCACCGCAAGGCCGCACGCACGCCGCCCCAAGGCCGTCTGCGCATCGGTTTGCTGACCGATCCCGGCAGCGACGAGACGACGGTCCATGCCGATTGTCTGCAGGCCTGCGCCGAGGCCGCCCGGGCACTGGAAGCGCTGGGGCACGAGATCGTGACCATGCAGCTGCCGCCGGCGCTGCGCATCTGGGCCTTGATGGAGCCGCTGTGCGATGTGATCGGCGTGAGCCTGAGCCTGCATGTGCAGGCCCAGGTGAGCGAGGAACGCCGCGCGGCGCTGATGCCTTACACACGCTGGTACATCGAGAACGCCGAGGCAACCACCGGCAAGCGCTATGCCCAATCGATGATGCGTCTGGCGGCTGCAGCCACCGCCTGGCTGAAATGGCAGTCCGGCGTCGATGTGCTGCTGACGCCCACCAGCAGCGCGCCGGCCCTGCCCAGCGGCGCGCTGCGCCTGGACGACGGCCGCGTATCGAGCGAGGCCATGCTGCGCTGGAGCGCCTTCACACCCTGGGCCAATCTGAGCGGCGCGCCGGCCATCAGCCTGCCGGTCCATCAGACCGCAGCGGGCCTGCCGGTCGGCGTGCAGCTGATGGCCATGCCCGGCCAGGACGAGCGCCTGCTGGGCCTGGCCGGCGCGCTGGAGCAGGTGTTTGCCTGGCAGCAGCGGCATCCGCCGGTCTGGACGGACTAGCAAGCTGGTCCGGGCGTCTTGCGCCGGGTCATATCGACGTGCTTCCACTGCATCGGCTGCGTCTTGTACTGACCCAGGGTCAACCCTGAAGCTGGCGTCTGCCTGTGGTGGCAGCGCGCCAATTGTGCAGAAATCGGCGTGGCTCGCGGCGCCCCGCATCAATACGGCCCGGCCACCGATTTCTAAGCTCGCACCTCATATTTCTACAAGCATGAGGAGACACGTGAGCAAGCCCTTCCGCACCCCGACCGCCATGGCCGCAGCGCTGCTGCTGGCCCACCTGAACACCCACGCCCAGGAGGCAGCCAAGGACGCCGACAAGACGCTGGAACGCGTCGTCGTCACCGGCTCCAATATCAAACGCACGCTGGCCGAGACCTCGCAGCCGCTGCAGCTGATCTCGCGCGACGAGATCAAGGCCTCGGGCGCGCTGACCGTCGGCGAGGTGCTGGGCAATCTCACCGGCAACGACCGCGGCGCGCTCAGCGACCTGGGCGGCGCCAACTCCTGGGCCAGCGGCGCCTCGGGCATCTCGCTGCGCAATCTGGGCCTGGGCGGCACGCTGACCCTGCTCAACGGCCGCCGCCTCTCCAGCTACGGCTTTGCCGACGGCCTGCAGCTGAACTTCACCAATATCGACGCGATCCCGGCCAATCTGATCGAGCGCGTCGAGATCCTGAAGGACGGCGCCTCGGCCATCTACGGCTCCGACGCCATCGGCGGCGTCATCAACATCATTACGAGCAAGGACTTCACTGGCGTCGCGCTGAACGCCAGCGCCCAGCAGTCGCTGCGCCGCAGCTTCCTGGCCCGCGACAAGTCCGGCTCCGTCACCGTCGGCCATGGCCATCTGGACAGCGAGGGCTACAACGTCTACGGCCACCTCGAGCTCTACCAGCGCGGCAGCTACAAGGACAGCGAGGTGCGCCCCCTGCTGCCCGGTTGGTACACCGACGAGAACCCCGGCCGCCTGCAGAAATCGTCCGGCTCCTTCCCGGGCAACTACAGCGGTATCGACCCGGCCACCGGCAAGACCTTCACGACGGCGGCCCCGGGCTGCGCGGCGGAGAGCCTGGTCGGCGGCGTCTGCCTCTACGACTACTGGAAGGGCAGCGACGCCCGCC
Source organism: Paucibacter sp. XJ19-41 (assembly GCF_028462495.1). Lineage (NCBI taxonomy): Bacteria > Pseudomonadati > Pseudomonadota > Betaproteobacteria > Burkholderiales > Sphaerotilaceae > Roseateles > Paucibacter sp. XJ19-41. The sequence goes on along the minus strand of NZ_JAQOWX010000010.1, from coordinate 56,858 downwards.
CCGCCACCGAGCGCGTCACCGGCATGCTGGGCGGCCGCCTCAAGCTGGGCAGCGATCTGACGGCCTTTACCGAGCTGCAGTTCGCCGACATCAAGGCCAAGTACCACACCGCGGCACCGCGCAGCCAGGCCGCGGGTTTCACCCAGACCTGGTACGACTCGCTGAAGGGCGAGCTGCAGTCCTGGAGCTACCCGGCGCTGCCTGTGGGTCATCCGAACAACCCGTACAGCTTCCCGGTCACCCTGGCCTACCGCTTCGTCGACAACCCGGAGATGTTCAAGAACGTCGGCGCGTCGACCGATCACCGCTTTGTGCTGGGCATCGAAGGCATGTTCGCCGGCTGGGACATCAACACGGCGATCGGCACCATGGGCTCGCGCGCCACGCAGCGCCAGCGCCTCTACCTGGACCGCTTCGGCTATACCGAGGCCGTGCTCAGCGGCGAGTACAAGTTCGGCCAGACCAATCCGCAGTCGGTGCTGGACAAGATGTTCCCGGAGATGGGCTCGACCGGCCGCTACCGCCAGCGGTTCGCCGACTTCAAGGGCTCGCGCGAGATCGCCCAGCTGCCCGGCGGCCCGCTGATGCTGGCCGTGGGCGCCGAGCTGCGCCACGAGGAGTTCGTTCACCGCAGCATGGACAACATCCTGCAGGCGCGCATCGTCGGCTTCTCGGGCGTCGCCATCGAGGGTAAGCGCGATATGGCCGCGGTGTTCACCGAGCTGGCCTTGCCCATCACCAAGCAGCTGGAGGCCACGCTGGCGCTGCGCGGCGACAAGGTGTTCGATGGCTTCGGCGCCGTCACGCCCAAGGCCTCGCTGGTGTTCCGTCCGTTCCAGGCGCTGATGCTGCGCGGCACGGTGACTCAGGGCTTCCGCGCGCCCAGCCTGCCCGAGACCGGCAATGGCGGCGCCTCCTGGTTCAACAGCAGCATCGTCGATCCCAAGCGTTGCACCACCGCCCGCGCGCTGCGCGACGCGCTGAAGACCGGCAACGCGGCCGATCAGATCGAGGCCACGCTGGCCTTCAACGCGGGCTGCGCGGCCGGCTTCCCTTCGGCCGTCACGCCCAATCTCGATCTCAAGCCCGAACGCTCCAGCAACGCCACGCTGGGCATGGTGCTGCAACTGGCGTCCAACGTCAGTGCCTCGATCGACTACTACTCGATCAAGCGCCGCAACGAGATCGGCGTGCCCGACATCGCGCAGATCCTGGAGACCGAGGACCAGAGCCCGGGCCTGGTGCCGCGCGATCCCGTCTCGGCGCAGGACCAGCTCTGGTCGCAGCGCGCCAAGGAACTGACGGGCAAGGACATCGGCTTCGCCGCCGGCCCGATACGCACGATGCGCCTGCAGTACCGCAACCTCTACAAGACCAAGGTCAGCGGCTTCGACATCGATCTGCGCAGCAAGTGGAACCTGGGCGACTGGGGCAAGTTGGATGCCGGCCTGGAGGCCAATATCCAGTCCAAGCTGCTGTACTGGGACCTGAATGCGAACGCCTACCGCGTCAACCGCGTCGGCTACAACGGCGTGCCGCGCGAGCGCCTGGTGCTGAAGGCCAACTGGGCCCGCGGCGACTGGAAGCTGGGGACCCGCACCTACTTCAGCGGCTCCACCAAGCTGGCCTGGGACGAGAACGATGATGACTGGTACCAGGCCTCGGGCTGCGCCGAGCGCAAGGAGCCGGACAGCCATTGCCGTATCGCGTCCTGGACCAGCACCGACCTGTGGTTGCAGTACAGCGGCATCAAGCGCTGGACGCTGTCGGTCAATCTGTCCAATGCCTTCAACGAGCAGCCGGCCGTCTACCGCCGCGCCAGCAGCACGCTGCCCGGCCTGAACGAGCGCGTGCTGAAGCTCAGCGCCGAGGTGAAGTTCTGATGATGATCAAGCAAGCACGACTCCTTCTTGCGCTGCTAGCGGCCTTCGCCGCCGCGCCCCTGGTCCGCGCCGCACCGCCCGCCGACCTGCCCGATCCCTATCGCTGGCTGGAGGAGGTGGACGGCGAGCGCGCCCTCGGCTGGGTGCGCGGCCAGCAGCCGAGCCTGGCGCCGCTGCTGCAGGCGCCGGGCTTCTCCCGGCTGGAGGCCGCTCTGGCCGAGGTGATGGCCTCGCCGGCCAGGCTGGCGCCGGCCGAGCAGCTGGGGCCGCAGGTCTACAACTTCTGGCGCGATGCCGAGCACCCGCGCGGCCTCTGGCGCCGCAGCGCGCCCGAGGCCTATCTGCAGGGCCGGCCGCAATGGGAGACCGTGCTGGACCTCGACCAGCTCGCCAAGGCCGAGGGCGAGCGCTGGGTCTGGGCCGGCGCCAACTGCCTCGCGCCGCAGGCCAGGCGCTGCCTGGTCAGCCTCAGCCGCGGCGGCGGCGACGCCCATGTGCTGCGCGAGTACGACACGGTCGAGCGCCGCTTCGTGCCGGCCGCCGAGGGCGGCTTCGCGCTGCCGGAGGCCAAGGGCGGCGCGGGCTGGATCGATGCCGACACGCTGGGCGTCTACACCGACTTCGGCGCCGGCAGCCTGACCGCTTCCGGCTACCCGCGCCAGCTGAAGCTGTGGCGGCGCGGCAGCCCGCTGAGCGAGGCCAAGCTGCTGCTGGAAGGCGCCCGGGACGAGGTGGGCCTGTGGGCCTGGGGCGAGCGCCTGCAGGGTCGGCAGCAGTTCGTGCTGGAGCGCCGCACCAGCTTCTTCGCCGGCAAGCAGTACCTGCTGCGGGACGCTCAGCTGGTCGAGCTGCCCAAGCCCGACGATGCCCAGGCCCGGCTGTTCGGCACCATGGCGCTGATCGAGCTGCGCTCCGACTGGGAGCAGGGCGGCCGCCGCTATCCGGCCGGGGCCTTGATCGCGACGCCGCTGCAGGCCTGGCTGGACGGCAGCCCGCGCTTCAGCTTGCTGCACGACCCGGCCCGCGACGGGGCGTTGCAGAGCCTGACAGTTCTGCGGGACGCGCTGCTTGTCGTCGGCATGCGGGACGTGCGCCAGAGCCTGAGCGAATGGCGCCCCGCGGGCCGGCATTGGCAGCGCCGCGCCGTGCCCACCGGCCCGCTGGAAAGCCTCTGGATCGCCGCGCTGGCCGGCCAGAGTTCCAATCGCTACCTGCTGACGCGCAGCGGCTTCCTGGAGCCCGCGCGCCTGCAGGCCGCCGAGGTCGGCCGCACGACGCGGCAGACGCTGCAGCAGCTGCCCGCCTTCTTCGGCGCTGGCGGCCTGGAGGTGCGCCAGCTGCAGGCGCGCTCCGCCGATGGCACGCCCATTCCCTACTTCATCGTCGCGCCGCGCGGCCCCGCGCCCAAGCAGGGGCGACCCACGCTGCTCTATGGCTACGGCGGTTTCGAGATCTCGATGAAGCCCGGCTACAGCGGCATCCTGGGACGCGCCTGGCTGGCGCGCGGCGGCGTCTATGTGCTGGCCAATCTGCGCGGCGGCGGCGAGTTCGGCCCGCGCTGGCACCAGGCGGCGCAGCGCGAGCACCGCCAGCGCAGCTTCAGCGACTTCATCGCGGTGGCCGAGGATCTGCAGCGCCGCGGCATCACGCGGCCGGAGAAGCTGGGCATCATGGGCGGCAGCCTGGGCGGGCTGCTGACCTCGGTGGCGATGGTGCAGCGGCCCGAGCTGTTCGGCGCCGTCGTCAGCCAGGTGCCGCTGACCGATATGCGGCGTTATCACGAGATGCTGGCCGGCGCGTCCTGGATCGAGGAATACGGCAACCCCGACATCCCCGAGCAATGGGACTACATCGGCAAGTACTCGCCGTATCACAACGCCGCGCCCGGCAGGCGCTATCCGCCGGTGCTCTACACCAGCTCGACGCGTGACGACCGGGTGCATCCCGGCCATGCCCGCAAGATGGTGGCCCGGCTGCAGGAGCAGGGCCATGAGGTGCTGTACTGGGAGAACATCGAGGGCGGCCATGCCGGCGCTGCGACACCGGCGCAGCAGGCGCGGCTGTGGTCGCTCAGCTATGGCTTCCTGCAGCAGCGGCTGATGGGCGGGCTGGCGAACTGACGCGGCCGAGGTTGCGCGCCGAGCGGCAAGGCTCAGCGCGCGACGACACCCCAGGCGAAGGGGTCGTCGGCCTCGATCAGCAGGCGGCCTTCGCCCGAGAGATGAGCGCGTCCGGTGATGCGCGGCACGATGCGGCCCTGCTCGGTCGGCGCGTAGCTGCCCTCGAACAGACTGCCGATGACGCTCTCCATGCGAAAGACCTCGCCGGGCGCCAGCTTGCCGTCGGCCGCCAGGCAGGCGAGCTTGGCGGACAGCCCGGTGCCGCAAGGCGAGCGGTCGTAGGCCAGGCCGGGGCAGAGCACGAAGTTGCGCGCGTCGTGGGCCGGATCGAGGGGCGCGGCGTTCAGCTCGATATGGTCGATCTCGGCGCCGTCCGCGCCGCTGATGCCGGCGGCCGTCAGCGCCTCGCGCAGCGCGGCGGTGTAATGGGTCAGCTCGCGCCAATGGGCATAGTCCAACGGCAGCGGGCAGTCCCGGCTGATGAAGAACCAGTTGCCGCCCCAGGCCACGTCGCCGCGCACGGTGCCGTGTCCAGGTACCTCGACCTCGATGCCCGCCGCATGCCGGTAGCTCTCGACATTGGCAATGCTGACGCGGCCGTCGGCGTGCAGCTCGGCGGCGACGGTGCCGACCGGTGTGTCGATGGCATGCCGCCCCGGCTGGATGCGGCCCAGATGGGCCAGGGTGCGCACCAGGCCGATGGTGCCGTGGCCGCACATGCCGAGCACGCCGACATTGTTGAAGAAGATCACCGAGGCCACGGAACCGGGGTTCTCGGGCGGCAGCAGCAGCGCGCCGACCATGGTGTCCGAGCCGCGCGGCTCGCAGGCAATGGCGCCGCGCCAGCGGTCATGCTCGCGCACCAGCGCGGCGCGGCGCTCGGTCAGGCTGCCGCGGTCCAGGCCGGGCAGGGGAGACAGGACCACGCGCGTCGGTTCACCGCCGGTATGGGAGTCGATGTAGTCGATGTGTTGCATGCCGGCAGCATGGCGCGAAAGCCCGGCGCCATCTAGCCACGATCCGGCCATGCACATGCGGAAGTCGGCACAATAAATCCGGCCAGGAGTTCCTATAGTTGAGCCCATGAGCCAGCCCCTGCCCACCCAGGTCGATGCCGAGCAGCTGCAGTGCCTGATGGATACGCTGCCGGCCACCGTGTTCTTCATCAAGGACCTGAACGGCCGCTACACCCATGCCAACATGACCCTGGTGCGGCGCCTGGGGCTGTCGCGGCGCGAGGACGTGCTGGGGCGCACGCCGCTGGAGCTCTTCCCGCAGCGCCTGGGCGAAGCCTATGCCTCGCAGGACCGGCGCGTGCTGGCCGGCCAGTCCATCGCCAGCCAGCTGGAGGTGCATCTGTTTCCGAACCGCGCCTCCGGCTGGTGCCTGACCCACAAGAAGCCGCTGCAGGACCGGCCGGGCGGCGCGATCCTCGGCCTGATGGGCGTCTCGCATGATCTGCAGCAGCCTGACGGCCGCCACCCGGGTTTCGCGCGGCTGCGCCGCGTGCTCGACCATATGGAGACGCATTTCGGCGAGAGCGTGCGCATGCAGGCGCTGGCCAGCCTGGCGGGGCTGTCGCTGTCGCAACTCGAACGCCAGTTCCACCGCGTCTTCCACCTGACGCCGCAGCAGTGGCTGACGCGGCTGCGCATCGAGGCCGCGATGAGCCTGCTGCGCGGCGGCGACAGCATCGCCTCGATCGGCCTGGCCTGCGGCTTCAGCGACCAGAGCGCCTTCAGCCGCCAGTTCAAGGCCTCGGTCGGTGCGACCCCGCGGGACTACCGGCGCATCATGCTCGAGGCGCGCGCCTGAGTGTCATTCCGGTGCACACACCAGATGCGGAAATTGGCATAGCCGCGACGCGCCCCAAGCTCTAGCATCGTGAGAGCGCCGCGCGCTCATTCTCCCCACGTCCGCATCGGGCGCCCTGGCCGCGCCTGCGTGAATGCCCGGCTGCTGGCTTGCTGAGCCTTCACTCGCTTCGATCAACAAGGAACCCTCGATGAACGACCAGATCGGCCACCTCACGACCGCGCAAGCCCAGGCGCAGTTCGACACCCGCCGGCAAAGTCTCCCGGCGCGCCCGCCTGCCATCAGTGCCGCCGAGTATGCCGCGCGCCTGGCCAAGGCGCGTGTGCTGATGCAGGAGGCTGGCGTCGAAGCGCTGCTGGTCACGGCGGGGCAGTCGCTGCGCTATTTCACCGGTATCGGCTGGGGCGCCAGCGAGCGCCTTGTCGCGATGCTGCTGACCGCCGAGGACGAGCCGCTGCTGATCGCGCCGGCCTTCGAGGAGGGCTCGCTGGACGCGGTGCTGCGCATGCCGGCGGGCAAGCGGCTGTGGGAGGAGCACGAAGACCCGTACGCGCTGGTGGTGCGTGCGATGGCCGAGCGCGGCGCGCGCACGCTGGCGCTGGACCCCGAGGCTGCCTTGCGCATCAGCACCGGGCTGGGCCGCCACCTGGAGGTGGGACTCGTCGTCGACGCCCAGCCCATCATCGACGCTTGCCGCATGTGCAAGAGCGCCGCCGAACTGGCGCTGATGCAGCACGCCTGCGACATCACGCTGCAAGTCCACCGCCTGGCCGCCGGTATCGCGCGCGAAGGCCTTGGCACCGATGAGCTGCTGCGCTTCATCGACCAGGCGCACCGCGCGCTGGGTGCGGACGGCGGCTCCACCTTCTGCATCGTGCAGTTCGGTCATGCCACGGCCTATCCGCACGGTATCCCCGGCGTGCAGCATCTGCGCCGCGACGAGCTGGTGCTGATCGACACCGGCTGCAGCATCGAGGGCTACAACTCGGACGTGACGCGCACCTGGATCTTCGGCGAGGCGAACGAGGCGCAGCAGCGCATCTGGGCGCTGGAGCGGGCCGCCCAGCAAGCCGCCTTCGACGCGGTGCGCCCCGGCCTGCCTTGCGAGGCGGTGGACGCCGCCGCGCGCCGGGTGCTGGAGGCCGCCGGCCTCGGCCCCGACTACCGCCTGCCGGGGCTGCCACACCGTACCGGCCACGGCTGCGGCCTGTCCATCCACGAGGCCCCTTATCTCGTGCGCGGCAACCAGCAGCCGATGGCGCCGGGCCACTGCTGCAGCAACGAGCCGATGATCGTCGTGCCGGGACAGTTCGGCGTGCGGCTGGAGGACCACTTCTACGTGACGGAGCACGGCGCGCAGTGGTTCACGCCGCCATCGATCGCGATTGATCGGCCGTTCGCCGACTGAGGCGAAGCGCCCGTGTCGTCAGCCGGGGTGACGATGAGCTAAGCCGCAGGGCCTTCGCAGTCACCGCATCGGTGATGATGCCGTCCACCCCGTTGCCGATCAGCCGCAGCCGCGCGGTGGCCGAGCGCTGCGGCTTCGAGTTCGAGGGCGTGCTGCGGCGCGATGCCCTGTACCCGAACGGGGAGGCCCGGGATACGCGGGTGTAATCGAGGATTGGGTGAAGGGGGCGGGCAGACATCTCGGTCGGTAGCACAGATCAGTGGCCCTCCTTCTCGCCGTCCCGCGGGTCTGGCAGTCGCCTCGGCACTGACTCGGCGACTCGCCCGCTGCGGTATTGGGCGGGGCTGACGCCAAGCAGCCGGCTGAACGCGGTCGCGAAATGGCTGGGGCTGGAAAAACCGACCGCTGATGCAATGGCCGTGATGCTGGCGGAGGAACTCGTGAGCAAGTGCTGACCCCGGGCCAGCCGAAAGCGCAGGACGTACTGCCACGGTGTCGTACCGAAGCTGGTCTTGAAGCATTCCAGGAAGCGGGCCATGGACTGGCCGGTCACCGCTGCCAGCGCCTCCACGGTGATGGTGCCGCCGACATGTGCCTCGATGTAGTCGCTGAGAAGACCCTTCTGCCGGGCCGAGAAGGTCTGCGCGGACGGTCGGGGTGGCGCCGACGGCCCGGCGCAAAGCAGCACATCGGCCAGATGCAGGCGCAGCGTGTCCAGCAGGGCCTGCTGCATCATCAGGCCCATGTCGTCGGTCCGCTGCGCCAGCGACGCGAGCCGCAGGCTTGCCTGGTGCAAAAAGGCGTCGCGATGCCCGACTCTTGCTCGGGGTTCGCCCGCATTCGGAAGATCCGCCGGGATGTGGAATTCGACGAAGCTGACCTGGTCGCCCCGGGCCAGTGCGGCGTACTGGCAGCCGGCCGGGATGACCCAGCAGTCGCCGACGGCGGGCAGCATGTCGGTGGACGGTCCCACGGAAAAGACCGATTCCATCTGCTGCAACTGACCGGCCAGATGCACCACGACGGTGTGATGCGCCTCTCGGAAACACCAGTCGGTGGGCGCCTGGACATCCTCCGTGACCACATGGGCCGAAAAATCGGGCCGCAAGAGCTGCTGACGCGAGACCATGACGCGCGGTCTCTGCGCTCTCAGACCGTCCCACACTGCTTGTTCGGCCACAGGGCGCCCTTGAAAAAAGCTGGGTTGAATTTGAAAGTGTCAGAAGAATTGTGAAGGCGCGCCTCGACGCTTGTCCATAGCATTTGCCGTATCGATGGGCCTCGAATTCGGGGGTGAATGCAAATGACGACACTGATGATCAATGGCGCCGCCCGTGAAATCCAGGCGCCCGATGACCGACCTCTGCTGTGGGTGCTGCGCGAAGACCTGCAGCTCACCGGCTCCAAGTTCAGCTGCGGTGCGGCGCTGTGCGGCGCCTGCACCGTGTTTGTGGACGGCCAGCCGGTGCGCTCCTGCGTGACGCCGGCCGAAGCACTGACCGGCAAGTCGATCACGACGATAGAAGCGATCGGCGCAACGGCGATCGGCAAGCGTGTGCAGGAGGCCTGGGTGAGCCTGAGCGTCCCGCAGTGCGGCTACTGTCAATCGGGCCAGGTGATGGCGGCGGTGGCCCTGCTGACGTCTAACCCGAAGCCGACCGATGCCGATATCGACCAGGCCATGTCGGGCAATATCTGCCGTTGCGGCATGTATCCGCGCATGCGGGCTGCGGTGCACCAAGTTGCGGCACAGCTGGCGGGAGCAAAGCCATGAGCGCGGCCGCCACCACCGCCACCACGCGGCGCGGCTTTCTGCAACTCAGCGCGCTCGCCGGCGGCGGCCTGCTCGCCGGCTATGTGATGCCCGCTGCTATACCCGGCATGATGCGCAGCGCGAGCGCGCAGGCCGCCGCAACCGGCGCGCTGCAGCCCAACGCCTTCGTGCGCATCACGCCAGACAATATCGTCACCGTGATCGTCGGCCATACCGAGATGGGGCAGGGGGTGGCCACCGCGATCCCGATGCTGGTGGCCGAGGAGCTGGACGCCGACTGGAGCCGCGTGCGCTGGGAGCAGTCGCCGACCGATCCGGCCTATGCCAACCCCTTGCTGCACCAGCAACTCACCGGCGGCAGCGTCACGACGCCGGCGCAGTACGAGCCGCAGCGCCGTGCCGGCGCGGCGGTGCGCGCGGTGCTGATGCAGGCGGCGGCGCGGCGCTGGCAGGTGGAGCCCGCCTCGCTACGCACCGAGAACAGCCGGGTGATCCATGCCGCCAGCCAGCGCAGCGCCAGCTATGGCGAACTTGCCAGCGAGGCGGTCGGCATCGCGCCGCCGGCCGCGCCGGCGCTGAAGGATCCGAAGGACTTCAAGATCATCGGCAAGCCGGTGCGCCGGCTCGATGCCTGGCCCAAGGTGGACGGCTCGGCCAAGTTCGGCATGGATGTGCAGATCCCCGGCATGCTGACTGCCCTGATCGCGCGCCCGCCGCTGTTCGGCGGCAAGTTTGCCCGGTACGACGCGACGGCGACCCGGGCCGTCGCCGGGGTGGTCGGCGTCTACGAGGTGCCGGAGGGCATTGCGGTGGTCGCGAAAGACTTCTGGAGCGCCAAGCGCGGCCGCGATGCGCTGATGCTGTTCCAGGACCCCGTCGCCGGCGAACGCGTCTCGTCGAGCGACCAGCGGGCCATCTATCGGAACCTGATGGGTCAGGATGGCACGCCGGCACGCATCGACGGCGATGTCGCGCAGGCGCAGAAGACGGCCGCCAAGACTCTGAGCGCCGACTACCACTTTCCGTATCTGACCCATGCCACGATGGAGCCGCTGCATGCGGTGATCGACTACCGCGGCGCCGACCGGGCCGAGGTCTGGATGGGCACGCAATGGCCCGAGGGCGAGCAGAACGTCACGGCGGCGATCCTCGGGTTGAAGAAGGAGCAGGTGAAGGTCCACACCATGCTGACGGGCGGGGGCTTCGGCCGGCGCTCGTCGCTGGGCTTCGATGTCATCACCGCGGCGGCGCATGTCGCGAAGGCGCTCAAGCAACCGGTCAAGCTCATCTGGACCCGCGACCAGGACATCCAGGGCGGCTACTACCGCCCGGCCGCCTACTGCCGGATGAACGCCACACTGGATGCCAAGGGCCGGATTACCTCTTGGACTGACCGCATCGCGGTGCAGTCGATCGCGACCAGCACGGTGATGGAGGGCTTCATCGTTAAGAACGGCGTCGACCATCTTTCGGTCGAGGGGGCGGACAGCCTGCCTTATGCGATCCCGAACGTGAAGGTCGATCTGCACACGCCGCGCTACCAGGTGCCGGTGCTGTGGATGCGCTCGGTGGGGCACTCGTTCAATGCTTTTGCGGTCGAGTGCTTCCTCGATGAGGTGGCCGCTGCGGCCAAGCGGGACCCGTTGCAGCTGCGTCGCGAATTGCTCAAAGGCAAGCCGCGACACCTGGCGGTGCTCGATGCGGTCGCCAAGCTGGCGAACTGGTCCCGGCCACCCAAGGCCGGCGTACATCGAGGCATCGTCGTGCACGAGTCCTACAACAGCTATGTGGCCAATGTGGTCGAGGCCAGCGTCGGCGCCGGCAAGACGCTGGCCGTGCACCGCGTCTGCTGCGCGATCGACTGCGGCGTCGCAATCAACACCGATCTGGTCATTGCGCAGATGGAGTCGAGCATCGTGTTTGCCTTGTCGGCGGCGCTGTGGGGCGAGATCACGCTCGACAAGGGCGAGGTCGAACAGTCGAACTTTGACGACTACCCGGTGATGCGCATGTACCAGACGCCCAAGATCGAGGTGGTGGTCGTGCCCAGTTTCGAGAAACCGGGCGGGGTGGGGGAGCCGGGCGTGGCCGTCGTCGCTCCGGCGCTGGCCAATGCGATCTTCGCGGCCACCGGCGAGCCGGTGCGCTCGCTGCCGCTGAAGCACTCGTTCCGCATCGCCTGAGGACCCGGCCATGAACATCATCCGCAAACTCCTCGCTCCTCTGGCCCTGTGGTCGTTGCTGGCCCCGCTGGCCGCGCTGGCGCAGCAGCCCCAACCTCCTTCGCCAGAAAAACTCTTCGACCCGATTGCCAGTGTGCTGCAGCATCCGCGCTGCCTGAACTGCCATATGGCGGAGAAGCCGTTCCAGAAGGATGCCCAAGTGCCGCATGCGCAGATGATTGTGCGCGGCGCCGACGGCAAGGGCGCACCGACGATGCGCTGCGCCGCCTGCCATCAGGACAAGAACAGCGCCGACGGCAGGGTGCCCGGCGCCCCGCACTGGCACCTCGCGCCGACGTCGATGGCCTGGGAAGGCCTGAGCCGTGCGCAGCTCTGCCGCAGCATCAAGGACCCGGCCAAGAACGGCAATCGCCAGACCATGGCACAGGTGATCGATCACATGAAAGTCGATCCGCTGGTGCTGTGGGCCTGGAACCCCGGCGATGGCCGCAGCACGCCGAGCCTGAGCCATGCGGACTTCGTGAAGGCTTTGGAGACCTGGGCAGCGGCGGGCGGTGCTTGCTCAGCCGGTGCGAAGTAGCCAGACAGGGACGCTGCCATCGTGGAGCGCCTCCCGACCGAGGATTTGAGATGCATGTATTGATGGTGATAGTCGCCGGCTTGGTTTTGCTGGGGGTCTTCGTGCTGTTCGGCTGGCTCTGGGGCGCCAGCGCGGCGGGCATGGCGCTGGCCGCCAAGGCCTTTGTGCCGGTCTGGCTGGTGGTGGCTGGCGTCAATATGTGGGTCGGCGTCAGCCATGCGGGCTACACCGTGCGCCAGGAGTCACCAATCCTGCTGCTGGTCTTCGCCGTGCCGGCCGTGGCTGCCGGTATCGCAATCTGGCAGCTGACACGCGGCTGATCCGGCCTGCAGGGCATTGCGGGATCACCCCGCAGGCGAGAACCTGTCCACCGCATCGGTGATGATGCCGTCCACCCCATTGCCGATCAGCCACTCGGCCGAGGCGGGGTCGTTGACGGTGTAGACCAGGGCCTTCAGCCCGGCCGCATGCAGCTGCTCGACCAGGGCCTGGTTCATCAGCGCATAGTTCGTGATCACGGCGCGGCATTGCAGGCGCAGGGCTTGATCCAGCCAGCCATCCGACAGCTGGTCCAGCAGCAGGCCGCGAGGCAAGTCCGGCGCGGTCTCGCGGGCGCCGGCCAGGGCCTCGGGCTGGAAGGAGCTGAACAGCGGCAGCAGGCCCGAGCCGGCCCACAGGCGCAGCACCTCGCGACCGACGACCTGTCCGGTGACGAGTTCCTGGCCCGGCGTCGGCTTGATCTCGATGTTCAGCGCGAATCGGTTCGCGATGACATAGCGGGCCAGCGCGTCCAGGCTGGGAATCGGCTCGCCCGCATAGGCGCGGCTGTGCCAGGCGCCGGCATCGATGCGCGCGAGCTCGGCCCAGCCGCGTTCACCGGCCACACCGCGCTCGGGCGTGGTGCGGTTCAGCGTCGCGTCATGCAGCAGGAAGGGGATGCCGTCGGCGCTCAGCTTCACATCGCACTCGAAGGCGCGATAGCCATGCCGTGCACCCTCGCGGAAGGCGGCCAGCGTGTTCTCCGGTGCGAGCTTGCCGGCGCCGCGATGGGCGATCCAGAACGGCATCGGCCAGGAGGCGCTCATGACTCAGCTCCCGACGCGCTTTTGCGTCTGCGCGTCGAACCAGTGCAGCTGCTTGTCGCTGAGCTCCAGCATCAGCATGTCGCCGACGGCCGGCGGCACCAGGGTGCCGTCGATGCGCAGGGTGAACTGCTCGCTGCCCAGCCGTCCATAGACCAGGCGCTCGGCGCCCAGCATCTCGATCATCTCGACCTTCAGGGGCCAGCCGCTGCTGGCATTCCAGTGGTCCAGATGCTCGGGGCGCAGGCCCAGGATCAGCTCGCCATCGCGCGGCGCGGGGGCCGGCAGGGCCAGGGTGATGCCGCCGACCGTGAAGCTGTTGCCCTTGGCCTGGCCCTTCAGCAGATTCATAGGCGGCGAGCCGATGAAGCTGGCGACGAAGGTGGTGGCGGGGCGCTGGTAGACCTCCTCGGGTGTGCCGATCTGCTCCATATGGCCGCTGTTCATCACGATCATGCGCTGTGCCAGGGTCATGGCCTCGACCTGGTCGTGGGTCACGAACAGCGAGGTCACGCCCAGCTCGCGGTGCAGCTTCTGAATCTCCAGACGGGTCTGGGCGCGCAGCTTGGCGTCCAGATTCGACAGCGGCTCGTCGAACAGAAAGACCTGCGGGTTGCGCACGATGGCACGGCCCATCGCGACGCGCTGACGCTGGCCGCCGGACAAGGCGCGCGGCGTGCGGTCCAGCAGATGGCCCAGCTCGAGGATCTTGGCGGCCTTGTCGACGCGGGTCTTGATCTCGGCTATCGGCACCTTCTTGATCTTCAGGCCGTAAGCCATGTTCTCGAACACGCTCATATGCGGGTAGAGCGCGTAGTTCTGGAACACCATCGCGATATCGCGCTCGGCCGGCTCGATGTCGTTGACCACGCGCGGGCCGATGGCGATCTCGCCGCCGGAGATCTCCTCCAGCCCCGCCACCATGCGCAGCAAGGTGCTCTTGCCGCAGCCCGAGGGGCCGACGATGACGATGAACTCGCCATCCTTGATCTCGGCGTTGACGCCGTGGATGACCTGATTGGCCTTGGGGCCGTGGCCATAACGCTTGACCACATTGCGAAGGGAAATGCTTGCCATCTTGTTCTCTAGTCAGTTGGGGACAGAGCTTGCCGCCACGCGGCGGCGGTCTGTACCACAAGTCCATTATTTTTCCGTGTCAACCAGGCCCTTGACGAACCACTTCTGCATCAGCATCACGACCAGCGCCGGCGGGATCATCGCCAGCAGCGCGGTAGCCATCACAACGTTCCACTCGGTGTAGGACTCGCCGGCAACCAGGCGCTTGATACCCATCACGACCGGGTACATATCTTCCTGGGTCGTCACCAGCAGCGGCCACAGATACTGGTTCCAGCCGTAGATGAACTGGATCACGAAGAGCGCAGCGATGCTGGTGCGCGATAGCGGCAGCAGCACATCCTTGAAGAAGCGCATCGGGCCTGCGCCGTCCATGCGCGCAGCCTCCACCAACTCGTCCGGCACCGTCATGAAGAACTGCCGGAACAGGAAGGTGGCAGTGGCCGAGGCGATCAGCGGCACGGTCAGCCCGGCATAGCTATTGAGCATGCCCAGATCGGAGACGACCTGGTAGGTCGGACCGATGCGCACCTCGACCGGCAGCATCAGCGTGATGAAGATGGCCCAGAAGAAGAACTGCTTGAAGGGGAAGCGGAAGTAGACGATGGCAAAGGCCGACAGCAGCGAAATGGCGATCTTGCCGATGGAGATCACCAAGGCGCTGATCAGGCTGACCTTCAGCATCGGCAAAGCCGCCGGAATCGTGCTGCCGGCGCTGGTCTTGCCGCCGAAAAGCGCGAGCTTCCAGGTCTCCAGCGAATGGTCGCCGGGCAGCAGCGAGAGGGGGCGGCTCTGCGCGATCTGCTCGGAGCTCTGGGTCGAGGCCACAAAGGTCAGGTAGACCGGGAAGGCCACGATCAGCACGCCGAGTATCAGCGTCAGATGGGCCAGCAGAGTCAGGGCGGGACGTTTTTCGACCATATCAGTACTGCACTTTCTTCTCGACAAAACGGAACTGCAGCACGGTGAGCGCGATCACCACCACCATCAGCACCACCGATTGCGCGGCCGAGCCGCCCAGGTCCATGGCCTTGAAGCCATCGTAGTAGACCTTGTAGACCAGGATGGACGTGTCCTTGCCGGGACCACCATGGGTGGTCGCGTCGACGATGGCGAAGGTGTCGAAGAAGGCGTAGACAACGTTGATCACCAGCAGGAAGAAGGTGGTCGGCGAGAGCAGCGGGAACACAATCGTCCAGAAGCGCCGCCAGGGGCTGGCACCATCGATGGCCGCCGCCTCGATCAGCGATTTCGGGATCGACTGCAGGCCAGCGAGGAAGAACAGGAAGTTGTAGGAGATCTGCTTCCAGACCGCGGCGACCACGATCAGCGTCATGGCATGGTTGCCGTTGAGCAGATGGTTCCAGTCCATGCCGGCGGCTTGCAGCATGTAGGAGACCACACCGATTGACGGCGCGAACATGAACAGCCACAGCACGCCCGCGACCGCCGGCGCCACGGCATAGGGCCAGATCAGCAGCGTCTTGTAGGCCATCGCGCCCTTGATCACGCGATCAGCCATCACGGCCAGAAGCAGCGCGATGGCCAGACCACAGACGGCTACCAGCGCGGAGAAAAGGGCGGTGATCTTGAATGAGGCCAGATAGCTCTCGTCACTGAAGAGCTGGCGGAAGTTCTGCAGTCCTACCCATTCGGTGGACATGCCGAAGGCATCTTGCTGCTGCAGCGATTGCAGCAGTGCCTGGCCTGCGGGCCAGAAAAAGAACACGGTGATGACGATGAACTGAGGCGCGATCAGCACCCAGGGCAGCCATCCCGATTTGAAAAGCACGCGTTTCTCTACGGACATTGGTGTCCCTTCCCAAAAACATCATCCCGCCGCCCCGGTCAGGCCAGGGCGGCGGGTCGTTTTTTCTCAGCCCAGGGGCTTACTTATTGGCTTTCTGGAAGCGCTCCAGCTGCTCGTTGCCGCGCTTGACCGCAGCGTCCAGGCCTTCCTTGGCGCTCTTCTTGCCGCCCCAGACCTGTTCCATTTCCTCGTCGATGATGGTGCGAATTTGGACGAAGTTACCCAGGCGAATGCCGCGCGACTTGTCGGTGGTCTTGCGAATCATCTGCTCGACCGACACATCGGTGCCAGGGTTGGCCTTGTAGAAGCCACTCTTCTCGGTCATGTCGTAGGAGGCCTTGGTCAGCGGCAGGTAACCGGTGCGCTGATGGCTCTTGGCTGCCTCCTCGGGCTTGGAGAGGAAGGCGAAGAACTGGGCCACGCCCTTGTACTCCTCGGCCTTCTTGCCCGACATCACCCACAGGCTGGCGCCGCCGATCACGGTGTTTTGCGGCGCGCCGGCCACATCGTGGTAATAGGGCAGGCTGGAGATGCCGAAGGCGAACTTGGCATTGCGCTTGGTATTGCCGTACAGCGCCGAGGAACCGGTGGTCATCGCGCACTCGCCCGACACATAGGTCGCGTCGGCCGCATTGCCGCGGCCCTTATAGACGAACAGGCCTTGCTTTGCCATATTGGCCATATTCTCGATATGGCGCACATGCAGCGGCGAGTTGAAAGTCAGGCGCGTGTCTACGCCACCGAAGCCATTGCCCTTGGTCGCGAACTCGACGTTATGCCAGGCCGAGAAGCTCTCCAGCTGGGTCCAGCTCTGCCAGCTGGTGGTGAACGGGCACTTGTGGCCGCTGGCCTTGAGCTTGGCAGCCACCAGGGCCACTTCGGACCAGGTCTTGGGCGGCTGGTCGGGGTTCACGCCGGCGGCCTTCAGAGCGTCCTTGTTGTAGTGCAGCACGGTGGTCGAGCTGTTGAAGGGGAAGCTCAGCATCTGGCCGTTGGGGGCCGTGTAGTAGCCAGCCACGGCAGGCACATAGGCGCCCGGATCGAAGCTGACGCCGGCCTTCTTCATCACTTCGCCCACCGGCACGACGGCGCCCTTGCTGGCCATCATCGTGGCCGTGCCGACCTCGAAGACCTGCAGGATGTGCGGCGCATTGCCGGCGCGGAAGGCGGCGATCGCGGCCGTCATCGACTCGTCATAGCTGCCCTTGAAGGTGGGCACGATCTTGTAGTCTTTTTGGCTGGCGTTGAAGTCCTTGGCGAGGTCATTGACCCAGTCGCCCAGGGCGCCGCCCATGGAATGCCACCACTGGACTTCGGTTTGTGCCTGGGCGCTGGACGCGATGCCGGCGGCCAGCAGCGCGGCGACGAGGTGTTGTGCTTTCATTGTCTTGGATGCTCCGTTATTTGACAGGGCTGGTGTGGATCATCTGGATCACAGCATGAGCCAATAAGCTTATGTGTCAATTGTGACATCCGTGTTGTGACATGCTCATTGCGTGCGGGCAATAGGGCCTGGCCCGGATGTGGTGCCCGATGCGCCTGAACACGGCGCCGGCGTTGTAATTTGGTGCGCTGTCATTGGTGTGCGCGCCACAGCCGCCTGCCCAATCCGCCCCAAACAGGTCTGCCCGGCAGGGGCTCTCGGCCGTGCGCAGGGCGGGCATGTTGCACTGCGGTAGGATCACGGACCCGACGCGAGTGGGGTTGGCTGCCGGTGTCATGCCGGTGTGCGCACCTGATGAGGCTGCCGCCCGCATCCCCGCCAGCAGGTCACAAGCCCGGCGCGTCGATGCAGATCGAACGAGAGATTTCCAGCTTTCGCCGGGTGTTCCGTCTTGACCGGCTGCCCGGCCAACCAAGGGTGCGCAAGCGCCTGGCCGCCATGAATGCACCGCATCCGCTGATGCCTGTCGACCCGACCCACACCGCCGCCGCCGGGCATGAGGACGCCCCGCACGCCGCCCGGCTGCGCGAGATTCCCTACAACTACACCTCCTTCTCCGACCGCGAGATCGTCATCCGTCTGCTGGGCACGCGTGCCTGGGAGCTGTTGAACCGGCTGCGCGAGGAACGCCGCACCGGCCGCTCGGCCCGGATGCTGTACGAGGTGCTGGGCGATATCTGGGTGGTGCAGCGCAACCCCTATCTGCAGGACGACCTGTTGGACAACCCGAAGCGCCGGGGCCAGTTGATCGAAGCGCTGAACCACCGGCTGCACGAGGTCGAGAAGCGCCGCGACCCGGCCAGCGACCCTCAGCGCGACGCCTCGGTGGGCGAGCTGCTGGCGGCGGCGCGCCGGGCGGTGCAGCAGTTCTCCAGCCAGTTCGACGAGGTGGCCGAGCTGCGCCGGCGCGCCACTCGCCTGCTGGGCAAGCGCACCGCCAAGGACAATATCAAGTTCGACGGCCTGTCGCGCGTCTCGCATGTGACCGACGCGACCGACTGGCGGGTCGAGTACCCCTTTGTCGTGCTGACCCCGGATACCGAGGCCGAGATGGCCCATCTGGTCAAGGGCTGCATCGAGCTGGGCCTGACCATCATCCCGCGCGGCGGCGGCACCGGCTATACCGGCGGCGCCGTGCCGCTGGTATGGAACAGCGCGGTCATCAATACCGAGAAGCTTGAAGCGCTGCGCGGCGTCGAGGTGATGGCGCTGCCCGGCGTCGACAAGCCGGTCGCGACGATCTGGAGCGAGGCCGGCGTCGTCACCCAGCGCGTGGCCGACCTGGCCGAGCAGCATGGCTATGTGTTCGCGGTCGATCCCACGTCGGCCGAGGCCAGCTGCGTCGGCGGCAATGTGGCGATGAATGCCGGCGGCAAGAAGGCCGTGCTGTGGGGCACGGCACTGGACAATCTGGCCAGCTGGCGCATGGTCACGCCCGAGGCGAAGTGGCTGGAGGTCATCCGGCTCAACCACAACCTGGGCAAGATCCATGATGTGGAGACGGCCAGCTTCGAGCTGCGCTATTTCGATGCCAGCGGCAAGAAGCTCGAGCGCACCGAGGTTCTCAACATCCCTGGCCGCACCTTCCGCAAGGAGGGCCTGGGCAAGGACGTTACCGACAAGTTCCTGGCCGGCCTGCCCGGCATCCAGAAAGAGGGCTGCGACGGCCTGATCACCAGCGCCCGCTGGGTCGTGCATAAGATGCCCGCCCATGTGCGCACCGTCTGCCTGGAGTTCTTCGGCAACCCGAAGGACTGCGTGCCCTCCATCGTCGAGATCCGCGACTTCATGTTTGCCGAGGCGCAAAAGCCCGGCGGCGCCATTCTTGCGGGCCTGGAGCATTTGGACGACCGCTATCTGAAGGCGGTGGGTTACGCCACCAAGAGCAAGCGCGGCGGCCTGCCCAAGATGGTGCTGGTCGGCGACATCGTCGGCGAAGACGCCGATGCGGTAGCGCGGGCGACCTCCGAGGTGGTGCGCCTGGCCAACGGCCGCAGCGGCGAGGGCTTTGTCGCGATCAGCGCCGATGCGCGCAAGAAGTTCTGGCTGGACCGCAAGCGCACCGCCGCGATCTCCAAGCACACCAATGCCTTCAAGGTGAACGAGGACGTCGTGATCCCCTTGCCGCGCATGGGCGAGTACACGCTGGGCATCGAGCGCATCAATATCGAGCTCTCGCTGCGCAACAAGCTGGCCCTGGTGGACGAGCTGCAGGCCTTTTTCGAGCGCGGCAATCTGCCGCTGGGCAAGACCGACGATGCCAGCGAGATCCCCAGCGCCGAGTTGCTCGGCGACCGCGTCGCGCAGGCGCTGAGCCTGCTGGCCGAGGTGCGGGCGCAGTGGCAGCAGTGGATGCAGGAGCTGGATATAGCCCGTGGCGAGGAACGCAGCTTCTTCGACCAGCTGCAGGACCACAGCCTGCGGGCCTCGTGGAAGACCCAGATCTTCAAACCGCTGCAGGACATCTTCAGCGGCGGCGCCTTCGCGCAGATCCTGGACGAATGCAAACGCATCCACAAGGAAGTGCTGCGCGGCCGGGTCTGGGTGGCGCTGCACATGCATGCCGGCGACGGCAATGTGCACACCAATATCCCGGTCAACTCCGACAACTACCAGATGCTGCAGACGGCGCACGAAGCCGTCGCCCGCATCATGAAGCTGGCACGCAGCCTGGACGGCGTGATCTCGGGCGAGCACGGCATCGGCATCACCAAGCTGGAGTTCCTCAGCGACGCCGAGCTGGCGCCCTTTGCCGACTACAAGGCAAGGATTGACCCCGAGGGCCGCTTCAACAAAGGCAAGCTCTTGCGCCTGGGCGGCCCCGAGTCGCTGACCACCTATGCCGATCTGACCAATGCCTACACCCCGAGCTTCGGGCTGATGGGCCATGAGTCGCTGATCATGCAGCAGAGCGATATCGGTGCGATCGCCGACAGCGTCAAGGACTGCCTGCGCTGCGGCAAGTGCAAGCCGGTCTGCGCGACTCATGTGCCGCGCGCCAATCTGCTCTACAGCCCGCGCAACAAGATCCTGGCGACCTCGCTCTTGGTCGAGGCCTTCCTCTACGAGGAGCAGACCCGCCGCGGCGTCTCGATCAAGCACTGGCAGGAGTTCGAGGATGTGGCCGACCATTGCACGGTCTGCCACAAATGCGCGAATCCCTGCCCGGTCAAGATCGACTTCGGCGATGTGACGATGAATATGCGCAATCTCTTGCGCAAGATGGGCCAGAAGAGCTGGCGCCCCGGCAATGCCGCCGCGATGCTGATGCTCAATGCCACCAATCCCGAGACCATCAAGCTGGCACGCAGCGCGATGGTGGGCGTGGGCTTCAAGGCCCAGCGCCTGGCCCACGACCTGCTGAAGACTTTTGCGAAGAAGCAGACCGCCGCGCCGCGCGCGACCCTGGGTGCCGCGCCGATCAAGGAGCAGGTGATCCACTTCATCAACAAGAAGCTGCCGGGCGGCCTGCCGAAGAAGACCGCGCGGGCGCTGCTGGATATCGAAGACAAGGACTACGTCCCCATCATCCGCAACCCCAAGGCGACGACGGCCGAGACCGAGGCGGTGTTCTATTTCCCGGGCTGCGGCTCGGAGCGCCTGTTCAGCCAGGTGGGCCTGGCGACCCAGGCCATGCTCTGGCATGCCGGGGTGCAGACCGTGCTGCCGCCGGGCTATTTGTGCTGCGGCTACCCGCAGCGCGGCTCGGGCCAGTTCGACAAGGCCGAGAAGATCATCACCGACAACCGGGTGCTGTTCCACCGCGTCGCCAACACGCTGAACTACCTGGACATCAAGACCGTGGTGGTGAGCTGCGGCACCTGCTATGACCAGCTCCAGGGCTATAAGTTCGAGGACATCTTCCCGGGCTGCCGCATCATCGACATCCACGAATACCTGCTGGAGAAGGGCATCACACTCGACAGCAAGCAGGCCTTCCTCTACCACGACCCCTGCCACAGCCCGATGAAGCTGCAGGACCCGATGAAGACGGTCAAGGCCCTGGTCGGCGCCGAGGTGGTCAAGAGCGAGCGCTGCTGCGGCGAGAGTGGCACGCTGGGTGTCACTCGTCCCGACATCTCGACCCAGATCCGCTTCCGCAAGGAGGAGGAGCTGCGCAAGACCGAGACCCAGTTGCGTGAGAGCGGCAAGGTCGCGGCTGCCGAGAACCTGAAGATCCTGACCTCCTGCCCGAGCTGCCTGCAGGGCCTGAGCCGTTATGGCGGCGACCTGCAGAACGGCCTGCTGGAAGCTGACTACATCGTCGTCGAGATGGCCAACCAGATCCTCGGCAAGGACTGGATGCCGGAGTACGTGGCCAAGGCCAACGCCGGCGGCATCGAGCGCGTGTTGGTCTGAACGGGCGGCTGATCAGACGCGAAAACGGCCGACCTGCTGCACGAGCTTGTCGGCCTGCTCCTGCAGGCTCTCGGCGGCGGCCGTGCTCTGCTCCACCAGGGCCGCGTTTTGCTGCGTGCCCTGATCCAGATCGGCCACGGCCGCGTTGATCTGGCCCACGCCGATGGCCTGCTCGCGGGCGGCGGTCGAGATCTCACCGATGATGCCGGCCACGCGCTTGACGCTGCCCAGGATCTCCTGCATCGCCGTGCCGGCCTCGCCGACCAGGCGGGCACCGGACTCGACCTTCTCGCCGCTGCTGCTGATCAGGCTGCGGATCTGCTTGGCCGCTTCGGCGCTGCGCTGCGCCAGCACCCGCACCTCGCTGGCCACCACCGCGAAGCCGCGCCCCTGCTCGCCGGCGCGGGCCGCCTCGACGGCGGCGTTCAGCGCCAGGATATTGGTCTGGAAGGCGATCGAGTCGATGGTGCCGGTGATCTCGGCGATTTGGGCGCTGGCGCCGCGGATCTGCTCCATGGTCTGCACCACCTGCGCCACCACCTGGCCGCCATGCTCGGCCGCCTGGTCGGACGCGCCGACGAACTGATGCGCCTGCTCGGCGGCGGCCGCCGTCTGGCTCATCGAGCCGGACAGCTCTTCCATCGCGCCGGCCGTCTCCTGCAGGCGGCTGGCCGACTGCTCGGTGCGCTGCGACAGATCGCGGCTGCCGGCCGCCACCTCGGCGCTGGCCAGACCGATCTGGTCGCTGGCGCGCGAGACCTCGGCAATCGTGCCCGCGAGCTGCTGGCGCATGGTTTCCACGCCGGTCGCTAGCGCGCCGATATCGTCGCGGCGTGCGACACCGACCGGCTGAGTCAGATCACCGTCGGCAATCGCTTGCACCGCGCCGTTCAGCGCTTCCAGCGGCTGGCCCACCCAGCGGCGCAGCAGCGCGGTGATGCCCAGGCCCAGCACCAGCACGGCCAGCATCATCAGGCCCCACAAGGCCTGCAGCGAACGGTAGTGCGCGGCCAGCGCGGTCGATTGCGAGGCCTCGGGCACCACCCACCAGCCGGTGCCCTCGCTGCGCTGCGCCACCGCGAAAGCGTCGTCATGCTTGTCGTTGTACAGGGCCGGGGCCTCGCTGAGCAGGCCCTTGGGCGCCTCGGCCAGCGCTTTCAGCAGGCGTTCGGCACCATCCGGCAACAGCTCGGCCAGCTTCTTGCCCTGGGCGCTCGGATGGGCGCGCAGATAGGCGTCGGCGGCCGACTTGGCCGGGTCGATGATGTAGAGGCCGCCGCTCTCGTAGAGCTTCACGGCCTGGGCCATCGCCACCAGCTCCTGCTGCAGGCCGCGCATATCGAAGCCGACGAAGAGGATGCCGACCACCTGGCCCTGGGCGTCCTTGATGGCCTGGTAGCGCGTCATGAAGGGCACACCGAACAGCGTGGCCGGGCCGACATAGCTGCCGCCGGCCATCATCTTGGCGAAGGCCGGATGCTGGCTGCCCAGCAGCGTGCCCATCGCGCGCGAGCCATCCTGCTTGGTCAGCGAGGTGGTGATGCGCATGAAGTCCTCGCCCTTGCGCGCGAAGATGGTGGCCACGCCACCGGTCTTGGCGCTGAAGCGATCCACCAGACCCAACTCGCCGGCCAGGGCCTGGCCCTCGTGCGTCAGCTCGGCCTCGCCTTGCAGCGCGAAGCTGCCGGTCAGCTCGGCGGCCAGCACCGCGTAGAGCCGGTCGGCCGATTGACGGGCGGTGCGGTCCAGCGCATCGGCTACCCGCGCGACGGCGGCGGCCTCGCTGGCCATGTAGTCAACGCTGCGCTGGCGCGCCTGCTCGGTCAGCAGCCAGGAGATCAGGGCGCAGATGGCGATCAGCAGGGTGGCGATGCCCAGGCAGGTGATCAGCGAGACGCGGCGCGCCACGCTGGCGTAGCCCAGGGTCGCTGCACGGGGGTCGGAGTTGTCGATTCTCATGATGCTCTTCGGTGGCGAGCCAGGCATTGCGATGCGCACGCGCGGCTCTCGCTGCAGCCGGGTGGGCTCAGCGGGGTCTATGCATGGGGATCGGTGCCATGCCGCAGAACGAGCCCTGAGGGCGTGCTCGCCTTGTCTATGCGGCTGGCGCTGGTGCTTGGAAGAGAGGCGCGGTCCGCGCATCGCACTCGCCCGATCGGGCAAGGGCGCAATGTACGGCAATCGCCCCGCCCCGGGGGCGCCGAGCTATCAGAAACCCGGATCTCGTGGCTTGATCTCGATCAATCCGTGAAAAATTTGCAGGCCCGTCGTTCAGTCGGCCGCGAGCTTGCGCTCCCGGATCAGCGCATGCCAGAACTGGGTTTCCTGCTGCACGAAGCGGCCCAGCGTCGGCCCGTCGCTTGGGGCCACTTCAAGGCCGAAGTCTTCCAGCCTGGCCTTGACCTCAGGCAGTGCGATGGCCTTCTGCATCTCGGCGGTGAGCCGCTTGACGATAGGCTCGGGCGTGCCCTTGGGTACGAACAGCCCCTGCCAGGCCGCCACGTCCACGCCCTTGAGCCCCAGCTCGGCAAAGCTTGGCACCTCGGGCAGCTGCGGCACGCGCTTGGGCGACAGCACGGCCAGCGCCCGGAGCTTGCCGGCGCGGATATGCGGCAGGCCGGCGGCCGTGTCCAGAATGCCCATGGGCAGTACGCCGGCGATCAGGTCCTGGGTCGAGAAGGCCGTGCCGCGGTAGGGCACATGGACGATGAAGCTGCCGCTGCGCTCCTTCAGCAGCTCCATCGCCAGATGGTGCGGGCTGCCGATGCCTGGCGAGGCATAGCTGTACTTGCCGGGGCTCTTGCGCACCTCGTCCAGCCATTGGCGGGCGCTGCTGAAGCCGGAGTTCGGATTCACGACCAGGATCAGCGGGAAGCGCGCCATGAAGCCCACCGGCGTGAAGTCGCCGGGGGCATAGGGCAGCTTCTTGTACATCGCGCTGTTGAACACCATCGCGCCGTTGTCGCCGGTCAGCAGGGTGTAGCCATCGGCTGGCGCCTTGGCCGCCACATCGGTACCAATCATGCCGCCGGCGCCGGGCCGGTTCTCGATCACCAGGGTCTGGCCCAGCTGCGCGCCCAGTGCCGGGGCGAGCTGGCGCGCCAGGAAGTCCGAGCCGCCGCCGGCCGGGTAGGCCACGACCCAGCGTATCGGTTTGCTGGGCCAGGTGTCGGCCTGAGCCGCCAACGGGGCCAGGGCCAAAAAAGCCAGTCCAAACGGGGCAAGGCAGAACAGGCGGCGGGTCATCAACGGAGTGGGCATCAGCAGTCCTTGGCGGTGGGCAGGCAACACAGTGCCGCCCATCTTAGAGGGCCACCGCCGCCGCTGCGCTGTCAGTTCTCCTGCAGCGCCACGCGATAGCTGCCGTCTTCGTCTTTCGGCGCCACGAAGCTGATCTCGAAGCTGTAGAGCTGGCCGTCCGTGGCCTGCTTGGTGCACTGCATGGCATTGACCGCACGGCGCACGGCGGTACGGTAGGCCAATGGCCCGCCCTGCGACTTGACCTCGGTGGTGTCCTCGCCCTGCAGGCGGAACGAGACGCGCACCGTGGCCTCCTGCTCTTCGAGGTGCCAGGACCTTTCCAGTGCCTCTTGCAGTGTGGCGGCGACGCCCGGGCAGCTGCGGCTGACATCGCGGCGCACCGGTTCGCCTTGCTTGCCGCTGACTTCGACGCGCTTGAGCCCCTCGGGTTGAGACTGGGCTTGGGCCAGGCCGGCGAGCAGAAGCAGTGCGGTGGCGCTCAGTGTGCGGTACAGGGTCTTGGTCATGGGGATCTCCTTGATCGATGGCTGTCGGTGGGTGCGAAGAACCGGAGCGCTGGCTCCGGAACATGGGCACAGCCTAGGGTTGCCCCTGGGGTCGGACCAAGGTCACCGCGACCAAATGCCAAAGCCGGAGGATGATCGACCGGATTTCGCGACGAACTGATTTCGTCACAAACCCCGCTGCGACGGGCCTTGCGTGCCGGAAGTCATGACGAAGCCGCGTGGCCGGTTACAGTGCCTCTGCCATGGACATCACCACTCAATCCGACTGCCCGCTGTGCCGCGACGACGGCGGTCTGCTGGTCGCACAAACCCCGTTGTGGCGCGTGATCCGCGCCGAGGAGGCCGCGTTCCCGGCTTTTTATCGCCTGATCTGGCGCGCCCATGTGGCCGAGTTCAGCGATCTCGACGCCGTCGCTCGCTTGGCCTGCATGGAAGCCGTCAACCGCATCGAGAGGCTGCTCAGGCAAGACCTGGCCCCGACCAAGATCAATCTCGCCAGCCTGGGCAATGTCGTGCCCCATCTGCACTGGCATGTGATCGCCCGCTTCGACTGGGACAGCCACTACCCGAACCCGGTCTGGGGCAGCGCTCAGCGCCCCGCCGATGAGGCCCGACTGGCGGTGCTGCGTCAGCGCCTGCCGGCGCTGGACGCGGCCATCGCGGCCGCCGTGACGGCCGCGGACTGAGCCCTCACCAGACCCTGATCGGCTCGGCCGCCACCATCGCGTCACCGGGTTTGCAGGCAAAGGCCTGGGCAAAGGCCGGCAGATTGGACATCGGGCCCAGCACCCGGTACTTGGGCGGCGAGTGCTGGCCGGTGCGCAGCTGGTTGATCAGCAGCTCGTTGCGCATCTTGGTGCGCCAGATCAGCGCGTTGGACAGGAAGAAGCGCTGCTCGGGCGTGTAGCCGTCGACCTTGTCGCGGGCGCCGCTGCGGGCCAGTGCGCGCTGCAGGCCCTCGAAGGCGATCGGCATGCCGGCGATGTCGGAGATGTTCTCGCCCAGCATCTGCTGGCCGTTGATGCGCTGGCCCGGCAGCGGCTCATAGCCGCTGTAGAGCGCGGCCACCTGCGCGGCCCGGGCCTGGTAGGCGGCCGCGTCCTCGGGCGTCCACCAGTCGGCCAGATTGCCGACGCTGTCGTACTGGCGGCCGCGGTCGTCGAAGTGGTGCGTGATCTCGTGGCCGATCACCATGCCGATGCCGCCGTAGTTGACCGCGTCATCGGCCCGGGCGTCGAAGAAGGGCGGCTGCAGGATGCCGGCCGGAAAGATGATCTCGTTGAGCCCGCCGGCAAAGGCGTTGACGATGTGCGGGCTGGTGGTCCAGCGCGAGCGGTCCACCGGCCGGTCCAGATCGGCCAGGCGCTGGGCGCTCTGCCAGGCGCTGACGCGCAGCGCATTGCCGGCGTAGTCATCGGCCTTCAGTTGCAGTCCGGCATAGTCGGGCCAGCGCTCGGGCGCGCCTATCTTCAAGGCCATCGCGTCGAGCTTGGCCAGCGCGCGCTGCTTGGTCGGCGCGCTCATCCAGGCCAGGCCCTCGATGCGGCTGCGCATCGCTGCCTTGATATCGGCCACCAGTTGCAGCGAGCGCGCCTGCGCCTCGGCCGGGAAGGCTTTGGCCACGAAGAGCTCGCCCAGGGCCAGGCCCACTGGCGCGCTGCCGGTGCGCCCGCCGATGCTCACGATCACGTCTTCGCTGCGCGGCGCTGGCGCCTTCAGCCCGGCGATGGCGGCGCCGTGATAAGCGAAATGTGCGTCGGCAAAGACCTTGGGCAAGCGCGCCGCGCTGGCGTCCAGCAGGCGCAGGCTCAGATAGCTGCGCCAGACGGCTGGCGCGGCGTCGGTCGCCAGCTCGCCCAGTCGCTGGGCGAACTCGGGCTGGCCCATGATGAAACGCGCCACGCCTTCGGGCCGGCCGGTGTAGGCGGCCAGATAGGCGGCCCAGTCGAAGCCCGGCGCGGCCGCCGCCAGTGCCTTGGCATCGAAGGGGTTGTAGTTGGCGTTCGGTTCGCGCAGCTTGACGCGGGTGCGCGAGGCCTCGGCCAGCCGGGTCTCGAAAGCCATCAGCGCCTCGATATCGGCGGCCTCGGCCGGCAGTCCGGCGGCCGCCAGCAGCGTCTTGGCGTAGGCGCGATAAGCGGCCTGCAGGCGAGCCGAGACCGCATCGCTCTTGAAATAGTCCTCACGGTCGGGCAGGCCCAAGCCGGCCTGGGCAAAGATCAGCGCATGGCGGCGCGTGTCCTTGGGGTCGTGCCAGACATAGGCGTTCAGCGGTGCCGCCACCTGCACCCGGTTCAGTGCCGCCAGCGCCGCCGGCAGATCGGCCGGCCCGCGCAGCGCCGCGATCTGGGCCAGCAGCGGCCGCAAGGCCTTGAGGCCGCCGGCCTCGATGGCGGCCAGGTCCATGCCGCTGGCATAGAAGGCCGCCACGGCTTTCAGCCCCGGGCTGGTCTGCAGCGCCGGTTTGGCGATCAGCTCGTCCAGGCCTTGCTGCAGGATGGCGTCATTGGCGATGCGCAGATCGATGAAGCTGCCGATGCGCGCGCGACCGTCGGGCAGCGGCGTGGCGGCGTCCCAGCGGCCGTTCACAAACTCGTAAAAGTCATTGCAGGGGGCAACATCGGGCGACAGATTCTTGAGGTCCAGCGCCTGCGCCGAGGGCAGGGCGAAGGTGCCGGCGATCAGCAGGGCGGCGGCGATTTTTGTCAGGCGTGGCATCGGTTTTGGTGCGATCTTGGATGAGCCGGCCAGCGTAGCGGCAAGCAGCGCTGTCGGCCATCGGGACCGCCATCGGCGCCCGGGTTTGCCCGCCCTGCAAGGGTTGACAGGTGGGCGATATGCGCCCGTTTGGCGTGCCTACACTGCGCCCACTTTCGCGGGCCGGGTCCGGAACCGGCCCGCGGAAGCCACTGCCGCCGCCGGGCTATCCGCTCGTTCTGGCGGAGATCAGGCTCCCCACCGGGGGCCAGCCAGGGCGTCATGCCGCGCAAGGCCAAGCGCCCGACTTCGGAGAGTTTCATTCATGCACTCACTTCGTCGATTCCGTGCCGGCCGCAAGCCGGTCTTGCTGGCGCTGGCGCTGGCCGCTGCCGGTGCCGCCCAGGCCGGCCAGTCCGCCGCCGAGGCCGATGACCCGGGGCTGCGCGCCGTGCCGAGCAGCGAGACCGATCGCCTGATCATCAAGTACCGCGATGCCAGTGAGGCCGTGCTGGAGCGCGGCCAGCTGGTGACCCGGGCCCGGGTGCTGGAGGCCGGCACCTTGAGCCAGCGTGTCGAGCGGGCTCGCGGCCTGGTCTCGCAGCGCGGCCTGAAGCTGCAGCTGCTGCGCCAGAGCGGCGTCGGCGCCCATGTGATGGGCCTGGACCGCGCCCTGCCGCTGGCCGAGATGCAGGCGCTGGCGGCCCGGCTCAAGGCCGAGGACCCGGACATCGAGTACGCCGAGCCCGACCGCAAGATGTATGCGCTGCTGACGCCCAATGACAGCCAGTACAGCCAGCAATGGGATCTGTTCGAAGCCACCGGCGGCATCCGCGCGCCGGCCGCCTGGGACTTGGCCACCGGCGCCGGCGTCGTGGTGGCGGTGATCGACACCGGCATCCGCCCCCATGCCGATCTGTCCGGCCAGACCGTGGCCGGCTACGACATGATCGCCAATGTGCCCACCGCCAATGACGGCGGCGGCCGCGACGCCGACCCCAGCGACCCGGGCGACTGGAGCAGCGCCGGCCAGTGCGGCGCCGGCAGCGGCGCGCGCAACAGCAGTTGGCACGGCACCCATGTGGCCGGCACCATCGCGGCGCGCACCAATAACGCGGCCGGCATCGCCGGCATTGCCTTCAACGCCAAGCTGCAGACGGTGCGGGTGCTGGGCCGCTGCGGCGGCTACACCTCGGACATCGCCGACGGCATCATCTGGGCCTCGGGCGGCAGCGTGCCCGGCGTGCCGGCCAATGCCACGCCGGCCAAGGTGCTGAACCTGTCGCTGGGCGGCGGCGGCAGCTGCGACAGCACGACCCAGAGCGCTGTCAACGGGGCCCGCTCGCGCGGCTCGGTGGTGGTGGTGGCGGCCGGCAACTCCAATGCCAATGCCGCCAACTTCAGCCCGGCCAGCTGCTCGGGCGTGGTCACGGTGGCCGCGACCGACCGCTACGGCGCGCGCGCCCCGTACTCCAATTACGGCGCGGTCGTGGCGCTGGCCGCGCCCGGCGGCAACACCGGCGCGGGCACCAGCAACGGCATCCTGTCCACCTTGAACACCGGCACCAGCACGCCGGCCGCCGACAACTACGCCTTCTACCAGGGCACCTCGATGGCCGCCCCCCATGTGGCCGGGGTCGCGGCCCTGATGTTCAGCGCCAAGCCCAGCGCCACGCCCGACCAGATCGCCGCCGCGCTGAAGAGCAGCGCGCGCGCCTTCCCGGGCACTTGCAGCCAGTGCGGCAGCGGCCTGCTGGACGCGCACGCGGCGGTGCTGGCCATCAGCGGCCCCCCGCCGTTGCTGGACGAAGTCGAGCCCAATAACAGCCTGGCCCAGGCCAATGCGGTGGCCGCGCCGCGCAGTCTGCGCGCGGTGCTGTCCAGCAGCACCGATTCGGACTACTTCCGCGTCAGTCTGCCGGCCGGGCGCACCCTGTCGGCCAGCCTGCCCATGCCCAATGGCAGCACCGACTACGACCTGCACATCGTCAACAGCGCCGGTACCGTGGTCGCGCGCAGCGAGCGCGATGTCGGCCTGACCGACAGCGCCAGCTACCGCAACGCCGGCAGCACGACTCAGAACTTCTATGTGCGGGTCTACTACTACAGCGGCAGCACCAATGTGAACTACTCGCTGAGCCTGAGCTGGTAAGTCGTCATGGCGCCTTGGTCGGCGCGGTCTGTCATGGTTTTGTCATCGTTGGCGGGTCAAGCTCGCGGTTTTGGCATCCACCCAGACGAGGCAGACCGCAATGGCCAAGGATTTCCTGACGATGGAAGACAGCAACCGCAGCGCCAACACCAGCATCCACGAGGTTTCCGACCCGGCCCGCCGCAGCTTGCTGCGCGGCGGCCTGGGTCTGGGCCTCGGCGGCCTGCTGGGTCTTGGCGGCTGCGCCAGCGGCGGGGTCCTGGGTGGCCCGCTGCTGGGTTTCAAGAGCGTGCCGGTGTCGACGGCGGATGCCATCGTGGTGCCCGAGGGCTACAGCGCCCAGGTGATCGCGGCCTGGGGCGAGCCGGTCGGGCTGTCGGGTGAGGACAGCGCCTTTCGCTTCGACGGCAGCAACACGGCGGCCCAGCAGGAAACCCAGCTGGGCATGCACCACGACGGCATCCATTTCTTCGCCCAGGAGGGCTCCAAGTCCGGCCTGCTGGTGATGAACCATGAATACAGCGACGATGGCCTCTTGCACACCGACGGCATGCAGAGCTGGAACGCCCAGAAGGTGCGCAAGGCCCAGGCCGCACACGGCGTCTCGGTGATCGAGGTACAGCAGCAGCCCAGCGGACGCTGGGAGCTGGTGCGGCCTTCGCCCTGGGCGCGCCGCATCACCGCCTACACGCCGATGCAGCTGGCCGGCCCGGCCGCCGGCCACGCGCTGATGCAGACCGCGCAGGACGCCAGCGGCCGCCGCGTGCTGGGCACGCTGAACAACTGCGCCAGCGGCATCACGCCCTGGGGCACCTACCTGACCTGCGAAGAAAACTTCATCAACTACTTCAAGGGTCCGGACGCGCCCGATGCGCACCAGCGCCGCTGGGGCCTGCGCAAGGGCGACCCGGCCGGCTACCGCTGGCACGAGCACGACGAGCGCTTCGACGCGGTCAAGCATCCCCACGAGCCCAACCGTTTCGGCTGGGTGGTCGAGATCGACCCCTTCAACCCCAGCAGCGTGCCGGTCAAGCGCACCGCGCTGGGCCGCGCGGCCCACGAGGGCGCGACGGTGGCGGTGACCCAGGACGGCCGCGCCGTGGTCTATATGGGCGAGGACGCCCGCTTCGAGTACATCTACAAATTCGTCAGCCGCGACAAGATTCGCCCTGGGGGCTTGGCCGCCAATAGCGAGTTGCTGGACCACGGCACGCTCTACGTCGCTCGCTTCGACGCCGATGGCACGGGCCGCTGGCTGGCGCTGAGCCAGGGCCAGGGCCCGCTGAGCGCGGCTGCCGGCTTCGCCGACCAGGGTGAGGTCGTGATCAAGAGCCGCCAGGCCAGCGATCTGCTGGGTGCTACCAAGATGGACCGGCCCGAATGGATCGCGGTGGACAAGGAGGGCTATGTCTACTGCACGCTGACCAATAACAGCAACCGTGCCGGCGACAAGCAGCCGGCTGTCGATGCGGCCAATCCGCGCGCCAACAACAGCATGGGCCACATCATCCGCTGGAAGGAGCAGGGCGATTTCGACGCCACGACGCTCGCCTGGAACCATTTCGTGCTGGCCGGCGACCCGGCCAACGAGCGTGCCGAGGCCAAGGGCAATATCAAGGGCGATGCCTTCGGCTGCCCCGACGGCCTGTGGGTCGATGGGCGCGGCGTGCTGTGGATACAGACCGATATGTCCACCTCGGCGATGGGCAAGGGCGATCTGGCCCGGCTGGGCAATAACTGCATGCTGGCCGCCGATCCGCGCAGCGGCGAGGTGCGGCGCTTCCTGACCGGCCCGGCCGGCAGCGAGGTCACCGGTGCGACGATGACGCCCGATGGCCGCACCATGTTCATCAATATCCAGCACCCGGGCGAGAGCCCCAGCGAGCGCAGCGACCCGGCCCAGCCGCGCCGCTTCTCCAACTGGCCCGACCAGCGCCCCGACGGCCGGCCCCGCTCGGCCACCGTGGTGGTGCGCAAGCTCGATGGTGGGGTGATAGGCAGCTGAAGGGCAGGGCTGTTTGGGCTGGGTCCCATTTTGGGACTAAACTCCGGCCATGCGCGTCATCGCTGTCAAGCAGCTGCGGGATTTCTGGCTGCGTCATCCCGATGCCGAGCAGGCGCTGAGGGCTTGGTTCGACGAGGCCAGCAAGGCCCGCTGGCTGACGTCACAAGATATCAAGCGAGCTTATGCCAGTGCCAGTTTTCTGGCAGGGCGACGCGTCGTGTTCAATATCAGGGGCAATCAGTACCGGCTGGTGGTTGCGGTGGCCTACCGCTATGAGGCGGTCTACATCAAGTTCATCGGCACCCACGCGCAGTACGACGCCATCGATGCCGCCAGCGTCGAGACCGAGTGAAGAGAGAGCGCGCCAGAAAGGCAGACCATGGACATCCGACCCATCCGCACCCCGGCTGACTACGAACAGGCCTTGCGCGCCGTGGCGCCATTCTTCGATGACGAGCCCGACCCGGACAGCGAGGCCGGCGCCTATTTCGAGGTGCTGCTGACCCTGATCCAGGCCTATGAGGCGCGGCATCATGCGATCGAGCCGCCGGACCCGGTCGAGGCCATCAAGTTCCGCATGGAGCAGCAAGGCCTGAGCCCGCGCGACCTGGAGCCGATGATTGGCCGCAGCAACCGGGTCTACGAAGTGCTGAACCGGCGCCGCCCGTTGACTCTGGTGATGATACGGCGCCTGCACGCGGGACTGGGCATCCCGGCCGAGAGCCTGATCCGGGAGTCGGCGCCAGCCTGAGCGACCGAGTTCATGCCGGCTACACTGGCGCCCTCGCTCGCGCAGCAGTCTCACCCATGGCCGGCCTCACCCCCAACTCCCCCACACCCACCGACATCACCGTGCACCAGCAGTCGCGGGTGCTGGAGATCGCTTTCTCCGACGGGGCGCGCTTCTCGATTCCCTTCGAGCTGATGCGCGTCTACAGCCCCTCGGCCGAGGTGATGGGCCATGGCCCGGGCCAGGAAACCCTGCAGACCGGCAAGCGCGAGGTGGGCATCACGGCGCTGGAGCAGGTCGGCCACTACGCGATCCGCCCGCAGTTCAGCGACGGCCATGACAGCGGCCTGTTCTCCTGGGACTATCTCTACCAGCTCGGCGCCGAGCAGGCCCGGCTCTGGGCCGACTACGAGGCCAAGCTGGCCGCTGCCGGCAAGGGTCGCGACGATGCCATGCCGGCCAAGGGCGGCAGCGCCTGTTCGTCGCATTGAGGAATAAGTACCTATGAGCAGCACCCACTTCGGCTTCCAGACCGTCGACGAGCGCGAAAAGGCCAGCCGCGTGCGCGGCGTGTTCGATTCCGTCGCCTCCAAGTACGACGTGATGAACGACCTGATGTCCATGGGCATGCACCGGGCCTGGAAGGCTTACACGGTGGCCGTGGCCAATCTGAAGCCGGGCGAGCGCGTGCTCGACATCGCCGGCGGCACCGGCGATCTGTCGCGCGCCTTCGCCAAGAAGGTCGGCGAGACCGGCATGGTGGTGCACACCGACATCAATGAGGCCATGCTGCGCCAGGGCCGCAACCGCCTGCTCGATGAGGGCCTGGTGCTGCCCACCAATCTCTGCGACGCCGAGAAACTGCCCTACAAGAACGAGAGCTTTGATCTGGTCAGCGTGGCCTTCGGCCTGCGCAATATGACCCACAAGGACCAGGCCCTGGCCGAGATGTGCCGGGTGCTCAAGCCCGGCGGGCGCCTGCTGGTGCTGGAATTCTCCAAGGTGGCAGCGCCGCTGCAAAAGCCTTATGACTGGTACTCCTTCAAGATCCTGCCCAAGCTGGGTCAGATGATTGCCGGCGATGCCGAGAGCTACCGCTACCTGGCCGAATCGATTCGCATGCACCCGGCCCAGGCCGAGCTCAAGGCCATGATGAAGACGGCCGGCTTTGGTCATGTGGCCCCGCACCACCTCCGCGCCGGCATCGTCGCGCTGCACGCCGGCATCAAGTGCTGAGGCAGGGTCGAAGCGAGCCGGCTCGCTGACGCCTGCCTAAGAACGTTTCGCATCTCGCGCGAAGCCTGCGGCCTGCAAGGCTGAGTTGAATCGGCCCACCCTCCGGGCCGACGAGCTTTCTGCAAATCACCCACCCCCCGATCCACGGGGGTGGCCGGAACTCGGCGTGACTAAATGGATCAGTCATTCAGTCGACCGGTCAACAATATGCCGGAGAGGCCGGAATTCCGGGTTTTCCCGGTGCTTCACAAAACAATGACGAGGGGTTCCCGACGGCTGGACTGCGGTCCGGGAGGGCGCGATCGAACAGGTTTCCTGTAGCAATATGGAACCGGATCACGCCTTAGGGGGGGGTCAATTGTCATTTTGCAAAGTTACACTCGCCGACTGCCACCGGGCGCCATTGTGCGCTGCAACATAGCGCCGTCGGAGAGCCCCGGGGTGCACGCTCTCACCCGAGAGTCAAAAACAGAAAGTCATAGCTATGAATCTGATGAAGCAAGAGCAGCCGCGCGGTCTGAGCGGCATGCGCGCCAGCGCGATTGCCCTGACAGCGGTGGCGGTTGTGCTGCTGGCGGCCTGCGGCGGCGGTGACAAGAAGGACAAGGCTTCGCAGACGGCTGCCAAGGTCAACAAGGAAGAGATCACCGTTCATCAGATCAATTTCGTGCTGCAGCGCCAGCAAGGCTTGAAGCCCGAGCAGGCCGAGGCGGCCAGCAAGCAGGTGCTGGAGCGCCTGATCGAGCAGGAACTGGCGGTGCAGAAGGCCGAAGACCTCAAGCTCGACCGCGACCCGCGCGTGGTCCAGCAGATCGAGGCCGCCAAGCGCGAAATCATCGCGCGTGCCTATGTCGAGCGCTTGGGTGAAGGGGCGGCCAAACCCACGGCCGAGGAGGTTTCAAAGTATTACAACGAGAAACCCGCGCTGTTCAAGGAACGCCGTATATATAGCCTGCAGGAATTGGCTATCGAGGCCAAGTCCGAGCAGATTCCCGAGATTCGCGCCAAATTGCAGGCGGCCAAGAATATGGCCGAGTTTGCCGAGTATCTGAAGGCAAGCGATATTCGTTTTGCCGGTAACCAGGCCGTGCGTGCCGCCGAGCAGCTGCCGCTGGCCAGCCTGGACGCCATCGCCCGCATGAAGGACGGCGACTCCGCCGTCACCGCCTCGCCCAACGGCCTGCAGGTGCTGTTTCTGGTGGGCTCGCGCAGCCAGCCGGTCGACGAGGCCCGCGCCCGTCCGGCCATCGAGCAGTTCCTCAGCAACCAGCGCAAGTCGGAGCTGGTCGTGAAGGAAATGAAGGCCATGCGCGAAGGCGCCAAGATCGAATATGTCGGCAAGTTCGCCGAAGGCACGCCGCCCGCTGCTGCAACTCCTGCTGCGGTGACGACGCCAAGCCCCGCCGCACCTGCTGCCGAGGTTGCCGCCCCGGCCGCCCCTGCCGCCAGCGGCCTGGACGCCAATGCCATCTCCAAGGGAATGGGTCTCAAATAATGATGTATCGCAGCTCGCCCCAAATTTTCGCCGTCGTCCTGGCCGTTGCCGGCCTGCTCGGCGCCGCAGCCCCGGCCTCGGCCCAAACCAGCGCCTCCGCGCCGGCCACCGCCACCGCTGAATACCGGCTCGGTTCCGGCGATGTGCTGCGCATCAGCGTCTACCAGAACCCCGACCTGACGCTGGAGACCCGCGTCTCCGAGGCCGGCGTGCTGAGCTTCCCGCTGCTGGGCACGATCAAGATCGGCGGCCTCTCGGTCACCCAGGCCGAGAAGCTGATCGCCGATGGGCTGAAGAGCGGCAACTTCGTCAAGCAGCCCCAGGTCACCATCGTCGTGCTGCAGGTCAAGGGCAACCAGGCCAGCGTGCTGGGCCAGGTCAACCGCCCCGGCCGCTTCCCGATCGAAGTGGCCGATATGCGTCTGACCGATCTGCTGGCCAATGCCGGCGGTGTGGCGTCCAGCGGCGCCGAGATCGTGATCCTGAGCGGCACCCGCAACGGCCAGGCCTTCCGCACCGAGATCGATCTGCCCGCGCTGTTCGCCCCCGGCGGCCGCAGCCAGGACATCCTGGTGCAGAACGGTGATGTGCTGTGGGTCGACCGCGCGCCCATGGTCTACATCTACGGCGAGGTGCAGCGCCCCGGCGCGATGCGCCTGGAGCGCGGCATGACGCTGATGCAAAGCCTGGCCACCGGTGGTGGTCTGACCCAGCGGGGCACCGAGAAGGGCATCCGCGTGCACCGCAAGGGCGCCGACGGCAAGGTCCAGATCTTGCAAGCAGCGATGGATGAAGCGCTGAAGGATGGCGACGTGGTGTATGTGCGCGAGAGCTTGTTCTAAGGCAGGACCATTGCAATGACATTCAGACAATTTCTCTCCATCCTCATCGCCCGCAAATGGCTGTTCCTGGCCGTC
This sequence comes from Paucibacter sp. XJ19-41, assembly GCF_028462495.1. Classification (NCBI taxonomy): domain Bacteria; kingdom Pseudomonadati; phylum Pseudomonadota; class Betaproteobacteria; order Burkholderiales; family Sphaerotilaceae; genus Roseateles; species Paucibacter sp. XJ19-41. The sequence continues at coordinate 20,324 of NZ_JAQOWX010000010.1, read as the reverse complement.
TTGCTGGCGGTGGTGATTCCGGCCGTGGTCATTAGCCTGCTCTTGCCCAAGCAATACACGGCAACCGCCAGCGTCGTCATCGACGCCAAGCCTGATCCGCTGTCCGCGATTGCCTTCCAGTCGATGACCAACCCTGCCGTGATGGCCACCCAGGTGGACATCATCCAAAGCGATCGGGTCGCCCGCCGTGTGGTGCGCGAGCTCAAGCTCACCGAGAACACGCAGATCCGCGAGCAATGGCAGGATGCCACCCAGGGCGAGGGCGATATCGAGACCTGGCTGGTTGAGCGGTTCCAGAAGGATCTGGATGTCAAGCCCTCGCGCGAATCCAGCGTCATCAACATCTCCTACCGCGCCCCTGATCCGCGTTTCGCGGCCGGCCTGGCCAACGCCTTCGTGCAGGCCTATATCGCCACCGCAGTCGATCTACGCGTTGACCCGGCCAAGCAGTACAGCACCTTCTTCGACAACCGGGCCAAGGAAGCGCGCGACGCGCTGGAGCAGGCACAGAACCGGCTCAGCGCCTTTCAGCGCGACAGCGGCGTCGTGATGACCGACGAGCGCATGGACATCGAGAACCAGCGCCTCAACGAGCTGTCCAGCCAATTGGTGATCCTGCAGTCGCTGGCCGGCGAGGCCACCAGCCGTCAGGCGCAGGCGAATGCCGGCTCCGCCGACAAGATGCAGGAGATCACCAGCAACCCGGTGGTGTCTTCGCTGCGCTCCGACCTGTCGCGCCAGGAAGCCCGTCTGCAGGAACTCAGTGCCCGCCTGGGTGACCGCAACCCGCAAGTGGTGGAGCTCAAGGCCAGCATCACCGAACTGCGCGAGCGCATCGAGAGCGAGATCAAGCGCCTGTCCGCCGGTGTCGGCGTCAGCGGCAGCATCAGCCGCCAGCGCGAGGCCCAGACGCGCGCCGAGCTCGAAGCCCAGCGCAACAAGGTGCTGCGCATGAAGCAGGTGCGCGACGAGGGCGCCCTGATCCTGCGCGATGTCGAGAACGCCCAGCGTGCCTACGACGCCATCCTGCAGCGCCTGACCCAGACCAGCCTTGAGAGCCAGGCCACCTCCAGCAATGTCAGCCTTCTGAATTCGGCCGTGCCGCCGCTGGAGCCCTCATCTCCGCGTGTGCTGCTGAACTCGGTGCTGGCGCTCTTCGTGGGCCTGCTGCTGGCCACCGGCGTCGGGTTGGGGGCCGAACTGCGCGACCGCCGCGTGCGCGACACCGACGATATCGAAGGCCTGCTGGGCCTGCCCGTGATCGGCCTGCTGCCCGGCCCCAACAGCCACAGCGCCGCCGGCAAGAAGAAGGATGCTGCAATGCATCAGCGCCTGATCGGCCACATCGCCTCGCCCACCAAAGCCGCCTGAACCTATGTCCAATTTCAAAGATTCGACCTTGAATGGCGAGCGCGGTGCGCAGGATGCCAAGCCGGCGCTGCAGGACCGCTCCATCGGCCACATCATTGCCGAGGCCAACAACCTCACGGCCGAGCAGGTCGAGCGCATCCTCGCGCACCAGCGCGCCAAAGGCCTGAAGTTCGGCGAGGCTGCCGTGGCCCTGGGTCTGGCCAAGGGCGAGGACGTGCTGTGGGCCCTGAGCCAGCAGTTCCACTACCCCTATGCGCCCGGTGGCGGCAAGCTGCCCAGCGAGGACCTGGTGCTGGCCAACAAGCCTTTCAGCCATCAGGCGGAGGCCTTCCGCGTGCTGCGCAGCCAGATCAATATGCAGCTGTTCAATGCCGATGAGCCGCGCCGCGCCATCGCCGTGATCAGCCATGACAGCGGCGATGGCAAGACCTTCTTCGCCGCCAATATGGCGATTGCCTTCAGCCAGCTCGGCGGACGCACCTTGCTGGTGGACGCCGATATGCGCAACCCGCGCCAGCATTCGGTCTTCGGCATCGAGAACAACTCGGGCCTGTCGGGCATCCTGTCCGGCCGCTCCGAAGCCAATGTGATACGCCCGGTGGCCGATCTGCCCAGCCTCTTCGTGATGCCGGTTGGCACCCAGCCGCCTAATCCGATGGAGCTGGTCGAGCGTCCCGCCTTCGGCCTGCTGATGCGCGAGCTGGTGTCCAAATTCGACTACGTCATCGTGGACACGCCGGCCGCCACCTACGGCGCCGACTATGCCGTCATTGCCGCCCGCTGTGGCGCTGCGCTGGCGCTGGCCCGCAAGGGCACGACGCGCGTCAACGCGGTGCATGATCTGGTCGCCACCCTGAAGAACAGCCCTGCCAAGCTGGCCGGGGTCATCATGAACGAGTATTGAGGTGACCCCGATGAGCGCAGCACTGGCACCGGCCGACAAAGGCCGCGCCCATTTGGTGCCCTGGCTGATCGCCGGGCTCGGCCTGGTGGCCATGTATGGGCCCACGCTGGTGAGCCTGTTCAACGGCCTCTGGGCGACCGATGAGCAAGGTCATGGTCCCATCGTGCTGGGTGTCACGATCTGGCTGATCTACCGCAAATGGGGCGAGCTGATGGATGTCAGCAGCTCGCCGCCGAAACCCATGCTGGCCTGGATTCTGCTGGTGCTGGGCGGCATGGCCTATGCCATCGGGCGCTCACAGGGCATCTGGCTGTTCGAGGTCGGCTCGGCCATCGCGATGGTGTGCGGCATCGTGCTGCTGCTGCGCGGCCCGCGCCAGCTCAAGGCCATCGGCTTCGCGATCTTCTTCATGTTCTTCATGATCCCGCTGCCGGGTGCCGTGGTGGACGCGCTGACCCAGCCGATGAAGATGGCCGTCTCCTATGTGGCCGAGAACATCCTGCACGCGGTCGGCTACCCGATCAGCCGCACCGGCGTGATCCTGCAGATCGGCCCCTACCAGCTGCTGGTGGCCGATGCCTGCGCCGGTCTGCACACGCTGTTCACGCTCGAAGCGCTGGGCCTGCTGTACCTCAACATCGTCCGCTACGCCTCGCTGTTCCGCAATGTGGCTCTGGCCATCCTGATCGTGCCGATCAGCTTTGCGGCCAATGTCATCCGCGTGATGGTGCTGACCCTGATCACCTACCACTTCGGCGACGAAGCCGGCCAGGGCTTCCTGCACGGCTTTGCCGGCATGGTGCTGTTCATGAGCGCACTGATGCTCATCATCGCCACCGACAGCCTGCTGCGCTTTGGCAGCGGCCGTCTGAGCAAGGAGCAAGCAACATCATGAACAACACGCCCAAAAGCCAGGTCCGGCGAGCCAGCGTGGCGCTGGTGCTGATGGCCGCTGCGGCGGCCGTCGGCTGGAAGCTCACACCCACGACCCGCATGGCCACACTGCACGGCGAATTCGAGCTGGAGCAGATCATCCCCAGCCGCTTCGGCGACTGGCAGCAGGACACCACCATTGTGGGCGGCGTCGTGAATCCGCAGCAGGAAGAGCTGCTGAACCAGCTCTACAGCCAGATCCTCTCGCGCACCTATGTCAACAGCCGTGGCCAGCGCATCATGCTGAGCATTGCTTACGGCAACGACCAGCGCGACAGCATGCAGATGCACTACCCCGAGATCTGCTACCCCGCGCAGGGCTTCCAGCTCAAGAGCAACAAGCCGGTGGATCTGCAGCTCGCCGGCACCGCGATCCCCGCGCGCCGTCTCGAGACGGTGCTGGGCAACCAGCGCTACGAACCTGTCACCTACTGGACCGTGATTGGCGAGAAGGCGGTGCGGGGCGGCATCAACAAGAAGTTCGCCGAGATGGAGTACGGCTTTCGCGACCTGATCCCCGACGGCCTGCTGTTCCGCGTGTCCACGATTGACCGCGACAGCGTCGGCGCCTTTGTCTTGCAGGATCAGTTCGCCGCGCAGATGCTGGCCGCACTGACGCCGCAGCAGCGCCAGCGCCTGGCCGGTTCCGGCCTGTCGTCCTGAATCGAATGCCGGCGGTTCGCCGCAGATATGCCAACGAATGTCACTTGTTCGCAACCTCGCCCTGATGGGCACCAGCACGGCCCTGCGTCTCGGTTTCGGGATGCTGACCTTCGTCGTGATGGCGCGCCTGCTCGGGCCGGCGCAATTTGGGGTGCTGATGCTGTGGCTGTCGGTGGCCACCCTGCTGTCGCTGATCGCCAACTACGGCCTCGCACCCTACCTGCTGCGTGAGATTGGCGCTGTTCCGGCCTCGGCCCGCAGCATCATGTCCGAGGTGCTGTCGGCCAAGCTGCTGCTGACCGCACTGGTGCTGCTGCTGGCCCTGGCGAGCCTGCCCTGGGTCAGCCCCGATTTGCGCCTGATCTTCGCGCTGCTACTGGCCGCACAGCTGGCCGAATCGCTGACCGAGTTCTACAACGTCGGCTACCGCGCCACCAACCGCTTTGCCGAGGAAACCCGCATCGCCTCCATCGCGGTGCTGGCCCAATTTGCCGTCGTGACGCTGGCGCTCTGGTGGCGCGCCGAGCCACTTGTCGCGGCGGGAGCGTTTCTTGCGTCCCGTCTGCTCGTGCTTGCCATTACCAGCCTTGCTCAGCGCGCTTACTTCAAGGGCATGCGGCCTGCGCCGCTGGCCAAGGCCTGGACCTGCGTGATGCGCACCAAGTCCTACGCCATCGATTTCAGTTTGCAGAGCCTGATCGGCCAGATCGACAGCGTGGTGCTGAACCACTTCATCGGCCCGGTGGCCGTGGGCCTTTATCAGGCCGGCATGCGCCTGTTCAATGGCGGAGCGCAAGCGGCGGGCATTCTTGCCAACGTCTTTCTGCCGAGAGCAGCCGCCACCTCGGGTGACAAGCAGCGCTTCCGGGCCGAGTCCGGGCGTATCCAGTGGGCCTTTGTCAGCGTCGGGCTCGCCTTCGGGCTGGCCCTGGCCTTGCTCGCCGAGCCTCTGGTTGCGCTGTTGTTCGGTGCCGATTACGCACCGCTGGCCGCCGTGCTGCCCTGGTTCGGCCTGCTCTTTTTCGTGCGTTTCTTTGCCGCCTCCTGGGGCGTGCTGCTGACCTCGGCCGGTCAGCAGAACTACCGTGCGGCGATCAACGTCGTGCAGTGGCTGGTAGTTGCCGCGCTGAGCTGGGTGGCCGTGCCGCAGTACGGCATGGTGGGCTGGCTGGCGTGCCTCACGATAGGCAATGCTCTGCTGGCATTGGCCTACATCGCGCGCGGCTTGCAGCTCTCCGGTCTGGGCTGGCGGCAACCCGCCATCGCGACTGCCGCCGCCGCCAGCTTCATCCCCTTTCTGCACCTGCCGAAGCTCTAGGCCGTGCCCAGCAATCCCCGTTCATCCATGTCAGCTTCCGCCACCACCCCATCCATCATTCAGACCGTCGCCGAGAACGGGCTTTGCGCCGGCTGTGGTCTATGCCAGTCGGTGGCGGGCGAGGCGGTGGTGCAGATGCGTTTGAGCAGCGCCGGCTATTTGCGGCCCTATGTCCGTGCGGCGCTGTCTGAGCAACAGGCGCGCGTGCTGCGCGATGTCTGCCCCGGCATGCATGTCGGCCACGCGCCGCAGCCCGACGCAGCGCCCCAACATACTTTGTGGGGCCCGCTGGTCGGCGTGCGGGCCGGTCACTCGCTGGATCCCGAGATCCGGCGCCAGGGCTCGTCCGGCGGCGGCATCTCCGCCATCGCGAGCTGGCTGCTGGACACCGCCCAGGTCGACTTCGTGGCCCAGATCGCGGTGAGCGACGCAGACCCGCTGCGCAACGAGATGCGGCTCAGCCGCAGCCGCGCCGAAGTGCTTGCCGCCGCCGGCTCGCGCTATGCACCGTCCGCGCCACTGGCCGGGCTAGACGCTCTGCTGGCGCGTGGCGAGCGCTTTGCCTTCGTCGGCAAGCCTTGCGACGTGGCCGCGCTGCGCCGCTATGCGCTGCATGACGCGCGCGTGGACCGGCTGGTGGTCTGCATGATCTCCTTCATGTGCGCCGGCATTCCCAGCATCAGGGGCACTCACGAACTGCTCGACAAGCTCGGTGCCGACCGCAGCCAGCTCAAGAGCTTCCGCTACCGGGGCGACGGCTGGCCCGGCATGGCCAAGGCCGTCACGCATGATGGCAAGGTCTACGAGACCGATTACAACAGCTCCTGGGGCACGGTGCTGAACAAGCATCTGCAGTTCCGCTGCAAGATCTGCCCCGACGGCACCGGCGAGTTCGCCGACATCGTCTGCGCCGATGCCTGGTATGGCAAAGACGGCTACCCCGACTTCGCCGAGCGCGACGGCCGCAGCCTGATCCTCAGCCGCACCCGCCGGGGCGAAGCTATGGTCAGCGCGGCGATGGCCGCAGGCGCCCTGTCGGCTGACGAGCTGCCGGTGTCCGATATCGCCCGCATGCAGCCCTACCAGGTCAACCGCAAGCAGATGGTGCTGGGCCGTCTGCTGGCCACCTGGCTGGCGCGCCGCCATGCGCCGCGCTACCGTCGCATGGGTCTGCTCAAGGCCGCGCTGCAAGCCAACAAGATCGAATGGTTGAGGAATGCGTGGGGCACTTTGCGCCGCGCCAAGGGAGAACAGTTGTGAGCACGAACAACAAGTCAGCGCCGAAGCGTCGCGTGACAGTGGGCCTGATGTGGCATTCGCTCGGCTCGGGCAATCTGGGCGTGGGGGCCCTGACCGAATCGAATATCGCCATCGTGCGCGGCGTTGCCGAAAAGCTGGGCCTGGCCCTGCGGTTCGTGGTGCTGGGCACCAGCGACGCCGGCGTGCCCGAACTGGCCGCCGAACTGCGAGCCGCTGGCCATGAACTAGAGGTCACCCGCATCCGCGTCTTCCGCAGGGAATTCCGCGAGGCCGTGCGCCGCTGCGATCTGGTGCTCGACATCGGCGAGGGCGACAGCTTCGCCGACATCTATGGCCTCAAGCGTTTCATGTTTTACTGGCTCAGCAAGAACATCGTCTGCTTGCTGGGCAAGCCACTGATACTGTCGCCGCAGACCATCGGCCCCTTCGATGGCGCCATCGCCCGCATCCTGGCCCAGCAGGTGATGCGGCGCTGTGCCCGCGTGTTCGCGCGCGACAATCTTTCCACCGCCTATCTGAAGCAGCTTGGCATCAGCGGCAATGTGGACGAGGCCATTGACGTGGCCTTCCGCCTGCCCTTCATCCGGCCGGCACGGCCGGCGGACGGCAGGGTCCGCGTTGGCATCAACGTTTCCGGCCTGCTCTTCAATGGCGGCTATACCGGCAACAACCAGTTCGGTCTGAGCATCGACTACGCCGCCACCCTGAGGGCGCTGCTGGCCGATCTGAGTGCACGCCCCGAGGTTGAGGTGCATCTGGTCAGCCATGTGATCGAGCCTCACATGCCGATCGAAGACGATGTGCATGCCGCCAAGATCCTCGCTACCGAGTTCCCGGGCGTGATCCTCTCGCCCGTGTTCACCCGGCCCTCGGAAGCCAAGTCCTATATCGCCGGCATGGATTTCTTCACAGGCGCACGCATGCACGCCTGTATCGCCGCCTTCTCGACCGGCGTGCCGGTGGTGCCGATGGCCTACAGCCGCAAGTTCAATGGCTTGTTCGGCACGCTGGGTTACGCGCATGTGGCCGACTGCAAGGTCGAGTCGCAGGTGCAGGTGCTCAAGCGAATCGACGACGCGCTGCGCGCGCGTGAGCAAGTGAAGCAGCAGGTCGATGTGGCGCTGCAACTGGTAGCGGAGCGGATTACTCGTTACGAGGACGTGCTTGCGCGCGCCTTGGTGAAAGGCTGAGTATGGCAATCAAATCGCCTGCGCTAGAACTGCGCCGATTGCCCAGTATGGGTGGTATCGGGCAGGCTGCCGCATTGTTGGGATTGCTGCTGTTTGCTGCCTTCCTAGGGCTGATATGTGTATTTCTGCCGTGGCAATATGTAATTATATTGTGTCTGGCATCGGTATTCCCGCTATTGGCCTGGTTTTCCCCGTGGGCTGGTCTATTTTTCTATTTACTTATTGCATTGCTGTCCCCAGATTTGAAGATTGCAGATCTGGCGACAGTAGTTTTGTTGATAATATTTTCTTTGAAAATAGTATCAACAAGTTCTAAGTTTTTTTTACCTCGACAGTATCTAGTTCCATTTTTGATTTTTATAGCAGGAACTTCAATATCTCTTGTTCTTGCATTTCTTTTTTACAGAAACCAGGTTCCGTACATCTACCGTGATGGGCGATCTTTTCTATATTGGTTGTGGTTGCCGGCCCTCTATTGGTTAACGAATTCGACACCTGCCGGTTTTCGGAAATTAGCACGGACCCTGGCTGCGGTGGCCGCATTAGTTTCTATCTTCGCAATATTTCAATGGGCAACTGGCATTCAAGTTATTGCCAGCGGCCGAGTTGGTGCGCTGGAAACAAATGGTGATTATCAGACGGCATTGACGCGAGTTCAAATGCCTGGGTTCATATTTGTCATGCTAGCGCTTGTCTGGGTGATAGTTGCGTTCGCGTATGGGCGAAAAAAGTGGTTTGTGGCTGCGCCAATAATTTCTATATTACTGTTGGCTCTTTATGTGAATTTCGGCAGAGCATTATGGATTTGGTCAGTAGCAGCCCTATTTCTTTGCCTGTTCTTTGTCGGTGCCAAGCGAGCGACACTGATGCTAATCTCCTTGACCATAATTGGTGGCGTCGGCACCGTTGGTTTGTCAATATTTAAGCCTAGTATCGCAAATTCTATATCTGAAAGAATATTCAGCATCGCGGACGAAGGTGGAAATAGAACCTCATTGGGTTGGCGGAAATTGGAGAATGAGGCTGCATCTAGCCGAATTGCTAGCTCGCCAGTTTTCGGGGTTGGCCTTGGGGGGGAGTATAGAAAATGGGTTCCAGAATTGCGTTTGTTTGAGGAGCACACTCGTTATGTACACAATAGTTATTTGTTTATGGCATTGAAGGTTGGCTTGCCGGCGACAGTTTCTATTTTGTGGCTAATTTTTATGTCTTGGCGTGCGGGGTATAGGTCTCTAGGGTCGACAAAAGCTGAAGATCTGCCATTAAAAACAGCCGCCCTTGTAACGCTGCCTGCAGTGCTGGGGCTTTGTTTTACCCAGCCGGAATTAATGAATTCCTTTAGCATAATATTCCTCTCTGCACTTCTCGTTATTCTTGTTAGTGGAAATTCGATTCCTGGTGATGATTCGCTTCGTCAATCTAGATATAGAACAAAGTACAACTCTATCTGATGTTGTGCGGGGGCGCCTTCTCTTTCAAATCTTGATATGACTAAAGATAGAGGTAGAGATTTTGAATGGATCGAAATACTTCGCTATCCGCTAATGGTGGGAGTCGTTCTCGTCCATGCCTATGATCCTGTCAATCGGTACGGCGGAGGTCTCTCATCTTTGCAGGGGCGCAGTGAAGTATCAGATGCAGTCATGTACTTTATTTCCCAGGTCGTCTCGCGACTTAGCGTTCCTGCGTTCTTTGTCTTTGCAGGGTATTTTTTTGTTCGAGCCAGTTATGGGTGTGGCTTCCACGGGTGGATAGCTCAAGTGCGAAAGCGCGTTCGAACGTTAGTCCTGCCATTTCTTTTCTGGGGACTAATGGTATTAATCGTTTTCTATTTGGGGCAGCAAACAGGTGTTGTTCCGATAGGCCCACAAAGTCGGGTCGGTGAAATTTCCAGTTTGCCCTGGACTTCTTTAGTGGATTTGTGGGTTGGCGTAACTCGCTCACCGATCGCGTATCAGTTCTGGTTCATGCGTGATTTGATCCTGTGCGTGTTCCTTTCTTTGCCGTTGGTATTTCTGTCTGAAGCTGTCTACTTCTTGTTTATCCTAATTCTGGGCGTTGCTTGGTTCTTCGGGGTGTCGATTGTTGATATTCCGTCAATGGCCGCTGTATTTTTCTTCTGCTTGGGAGGATACATAAGTATTGAAGGTGCGCGTATTCGATTTGGTGATGCTGGGTGGGTCATGTTATTGGCTACGCTGGCCCTGATGGTTATGGATCTCGCGTTTCGATATTCCGCTTGGAATGACTATATTCATCGACTTTTTCTGTTGCTGGGAGTAATGTCACTGTATTCTGCTTCTAACTGGATACTTCAGTTTAAGCGGCCTTCTAAGTGGCTTCTTCGTCAAGCCCCAACCGGATTCCTTTTGTTTGCTCTTCATGAGCCGGCCCTCTTGGCGCTAAAGAAGTTTTTCTTTGGTATTTGGGGCAGTGCTCCCGAGCCGTGGATGATTTTGTTGACATATTCATTTCCCGTGCTTGTTATCCTGATTGGCGTCGATCTGGCTTATCGATTGCTTTCTCAGCGTGCGCCCCGTTTGTTAGCGTTTGTGACTGGCGGGAGGACCTAACCATGGACGTGATGAGCTGCGGCGCGAATACGGACAGGGCTAGAGGGCTGGTAGCGGTTGTACTTTTAAACTGGAACGGCTGGCGCGACACGATCGAGTGCCTGGAGAGCCTTTTTGCCGAAGGGGCCACGCCCTGTCGCGTGCTGGTCTGTGACAACGCTTCGCGTGATGAGTCGCTGGCGCAGTTGCGGGCCTGGGGCCAGCAGCGCTTCGGCGCGCAATGTAGGTCGCTGACACGTGCCGAAGCTGAGGCTGGCGGGCAGTTGGGCCCGGATCTGCGTCTGGCTCTCATTGAGAACGGTGCCAATCTGGGTTTCGCCGCTGGCAATAACGTTGGCATCCGCCTCGCGCTGCGCGATCCAGCCTGCCAGCATGTCTGGGTACTCAACAACGACACCGTCGTCCAGCCTGATGCTTTACAGCTTGCACTGGACCGCATGGCGGCCCACCCGGAAATTGGTCTGTGCGGCTCGACCCTCCTGTACTTCGATGAGCCGCAGATGGTGCAGGCCTTCGGCGGCGCGATCTACTCGCGCTGGAGCGGGCGCTCACGGCACGTGGGTGCCTTTAAAACGCTGGCCGATGTACCGGCGAATGGGAGCGCGCTAGAGCTGCAGTTTTCGTATGTGGTGGGCGCGGCCATGCTGGCCAGCCGTGCCTTCCTGGAGCGGGTGGGCCTGATGCGCGAGGACTACTTTCTCTATTGCGAAGAGATTGACTGGGCCACGCGCGGCGCAGCGGCCGGCTTCAAGCTCGGCTATGCGCCGGCCAGCCTGGTCTTCCACAAAGAGGGGGCGTCCATCGGCACGGCCGCCAGCGGCGGCTCGCCACTGTCGCTGTACTACCTGTTCCGCAACCGGCTGCGCTTTACCTGGTGGTTTCATCGCCTGTTCATGCCGACCGTGCTGTGTTGGTGCCTGCTGGATGTGGCCAAGCTGCTGCTGCGCCGGCGCTGGCCCCAGGCCAGGGCTGCGCTGCGCGGCCTGCTGCAACTGCCGCGTCCGGCCGCTGTGGCGCCTGCCGCGCGCAGCGCTTGAGGCAGGAGGTCCTCCCCATGCGCATTCTCTGTATTGCCAACGATGTTCCGCTGCCGGCCAATAGCGGGGGCCGTGTCGATGTGTGGCGCCGCATGAAGGCGCTCAAGTCGGCAGGGCATGACCTGACCCTGCTGTGCTGGATCGATGCAGGCCGCGTCGATCCGCCTTCAGCCGCCGTGCTGGCCGATCTGGCCACGGTTTGCAGCGCCGTCAAGATCCTGCCCATCACCCGCTCGCCGGGCGAGCTGGCCGGCCGGCTGCTGCAGCTGTGGCGCTGGCCCAGCCATGTGGCGTCGCGCTGGGTTACCTCGCGGGGCAGCGATCTGGCCGGCTGGGCCGTCGCCTGCGCGCCTGATGCGGTGCTGCTGGACGGGCTTTACGGCGGCGCCGTGGCCCTGGACCTGGCCCGGCGCCTGGCCGTGCCGCTGATTTACCGCTCGCACAATGTCGAGCACCGCTACATGAGCGAGCAGCGCCAGCGCGAGCAGCGCGGCCTGCGCCGCCTGGGCCTGGCGGCCAACTGCCTCGGCCTGGAGCGCTTCGAGCGCGAGGTGATCGCGCGTTCGCAGCGGGTGATGGACATCTCGCAAGAGGACGCGGCCTTCTGGCGAAGCCAGGGCCACGGGCAGATCGTCTGGGTGCCGACCCTGGTGGACGCCGGCTTTGCCGAGCGTCTGAGCCGCGCGCCGGGACACAAGGCCCATGATTTGCTGTACTTCGGCAATCTCAACACGCCCAACAACGTGGAGGCGCTGGGCTGGCTGGTGCAGCAGGTGCTGCCGCTGCTGCCGCAAGCGGAGCTGCGCATCGCGGTGGCCGGCTCGCGGCCCACTGAGGCCGTGCGCGCGCTGCTGGCCAGCGATGCGCGCATCACTTTGATCGAGAACCCCCCCGATATGGCGGCGGTGGTCGGCGACGCGCGCGTGCTGGTCAACACCATGCTGGCCGGCAGCGGCGTCAATCTCAAGAGCGTCGAGATGCTCTTCTCCGATGCAGCCCTGGTCAGCACGCCGGTGGGGGTCAAAGGCATGCCCGAGGCGGCCAAGGACTGCTTTGCGGTGGCGGCCACGCCGCAGGCGTTTGCCCTTGCGATCACGCAGGCGCTGGCTGCCTCCGCGCCGCCGGCGGCAAAGCGGGCTGCGGCGCGTCGGCTGTTTTCGGCCGAGGCTTTGCTCGCGGTGATGAATGACCTGACCCCCCGGGTCCCAACGAAGGCAGTACTCTCTTGATGCAAACGATGAACAGCCGCCCCCGCCCCCGCATCGGTGTGGATTTGCACGTTTTCGATGGCAAGTTCCAGGGCTCGCGCAGCCACCTGATCGGCATCTTCGGCGAGCTCACAAGGCTTTGCCCTGAGTTCCAGTTCGTCTTCCTGCTCGAAAAGACGGCGGAGCTGGGCCGCCTGCCCGGCTTCTCTGAGCCCAATGTCGAGCGCGTGCACATGCCCCATGCCGGCGCGCTGAAGCGCCTGGGCCTGCAGTTGCCGGCCCAGCGTCGCGCGCTGAAGCTGGATCTGCTGCACACGCAGTATGTGATGCCGCTGCAACCGGCGCGCGGCAATGCGGTGACGATTCATGACGTGCTGTTCGAGCCCTATCCGCAGTTCTTCGGGCGGCTCTTCGTACTGCGCTCGCGTTTGCTGATGCGCTGGTCGGCCCGCGCTGCCGATCTGCTCTTCACCGTCAGCGACTATTCGCGCGCCGAGATCGCGCAGCGCTATGGCGTGCCGGCTGAAAAGATCGGGGTGCTTCACAACGCGGTGGATCGTCAGGTCTTTTTCCCGGGCGAAGCCGGTGCCGAGCGGGTGCGCGCCCGCGGCTTGCAGCCCGGTGGCTATCTGCTGACCGTGGGCCGCATCGAGCCACGCAAGAACCATGCGGCCCTGCTGCGCGCCTACCGGCTGCTGCCGGGTACACCGCCGCCGCTGGTGATCGTGGGCCAGCGCGATTTCGGCTATGGTGACTTCGAGACCGAGCTGGCGCAGATGCCTGCCGGCCGCCAGGTGCTGCTGCTGGACGATGTGGGCGACGGCGAGTTGCCGGCCCTGTACCGGCATGCGCAGATCTTCGTCTACCCTTCGTTCGCCGAGGGCTTCGGCATGCCGCCGCTGGAAGCGCTGGCCAGCGGCGTGCCGGTCATCACCTCCGATTCGACGGCCATCCCCGAGGTCATCGGCGATGCCGGGCTGTTGATCGACCCGCTGGATCCGCAGTCGCTGCAGGCGGCGCTGTCGCGGCTGCTGGCGGATGCGGCGCTGCGCGCGCAACTGGTACAGCGCGGCCTGGCCCGCGCCGACGTCTTCACCTGGCGCCGCTCGGCCGAGCATCTGGCCGCCGCGTACCGAAAACACTTCTCCGAGAAAGCGTGATTCACGTGTCCGACAACAAGCGCACCTTGCGAATCCTGGGCACGCGCGGCGTGCCGGCCGCCCACGGTGGTTTCGAGACCTTTGCCGAGTACCTGGCCCTGCATCTGGTGGCGCAGGGCTGGCGCGTCATCGTCTATTGCCAGGAGGAGGGCGCTGGCCCGGTATTCGAGGACCGCTGGCAGGGCGTGGAGCGTGTGCGCATCCCGGTCGAGGGCAGCGGCCCGCGCAGCACCATCGCGTTCGACTGGAAGGCCACTGCCCATGCTGCGGGCCACCGCGACCTGTGCCTCACGCTGGGCTACAACACGGCGGTGTTCTGCGCGCTGCTGCGTCTGAAAGGCATCCCGAACGTCATCAACATGGACGGCATCGAGTGGTCACGCGCCAAGTGGGGGCCTGTGGCCAAGACTTGGTTCTGGATGAATGACTGGGCCGGCTGCTGGCTGGGCAACCATCTGGTCGCCGACCATCCGGAGATCAAAGTTCACCTGAGCTCGCGGGTGAATCCGAACAAGGTCACCACCATCGCCTACGGCGCCGACCGCATCACCAGCATGCCCGAGGCGCCGGTGCGCGCCCTGGGCCTGGAGCCCGGGCAATACCTGACCCTGGTGGCGCGGCCCGAGCCCGAGAACTCCATCCTGGAGGTGGTCAGCGGCTTCTCGCGCAAGCCGCGCGGCATGCGGCTTGCGGTGCTGGGCAACTACAGCGAGGCCAATGCCTATCACCGTGCCGTCAGGGCCGCCGCCAGCGACGAGGTGAGCTTCCTGGGCGCCATCTACGACAAACCGGTAGTGCAGGCGCTGCGCTTCCACAGTGCGGCGTATGTGCACGGCCACCAGGTGGGTGGCACCAACCCTTCGCTGGTGGAGGCTCTGGGGGCGGGCAATGCGGTGATCGCTCATGACAACCGCTTTAACCGCTGGGTGGCGGGCGAGGGCGCGCGCTATTTCGGCAATGCCGACCAGTTTGCGGCGGTGCTGGACGAACTGCTGGGCCAACCACAAGGCTCACAGGCCTTTCATGCCATGGGCGAGGCCAGTGTGGCGCGCTTCGAGCGCGGGCTGACCTGGCCGCAGGTCCTGGGCGAGTATGAGCAGATGCTGGCTCGCTATCTGCCCAAGGCCTGAGTCCTCGCGCCGCCGCCCTCAGTTTGCACCGAACACGTCGCGGACCTGTTCTAAGTACTGGAAGCGATCGACCTTAGTGGGTTCGATGAAGGATCCCTCGCCGAACTCGTTCCAGCAGCAGATGACGCCCATGCGCTGGCTCCTAGCCGGCTGTTCGTCCATCTTTTGGCGTGCCGCGAGCAGGTGGGCCCGAAACTCAGCTGGCGTGGCGCGGCTATCGTCATGGAGATGGTCGGTGCTACCGCCCCAAGGGCGCTTGTCCCAACCCGAACTCATGGGTATGACAAACAGGCCGCTTGAGTTGGCGAGCATCCAGTCCCACTGGTTGCGGTAGGACAGGTCCAACTCGGCGTAGCTACGCGAGACATTGGTAGGCCTATATGGCGCCAGGGCGATACTTGCCGGGCTGTGAAAGTTGTAGGCCGAAAAACCGGCGTAGCCGCTGGTGCTTGAGTAGTCGAAGGTTTGCGAGCCGCCGCCAACGCCTCCGATGAAGCTGACGCCGCCCTGGCCCTCAGCCTTGGAGATTTGATCGGCAACGGCCATCAAGGCGGCAGGCGTCATACCTATTGCAGCGGCATTCTTGTTGAATATGTCGGCCGAGAACAGATGTACCACGGCCTTGCCATCAACCTTCAAATAGTCGCTCCTGAGGAAGTAGGTCTTTGCCCAAAAACGAAACAGCGTGCGGAACTGAGAGAGGGAGAACTTGTAGTCGGTGTGGTTGGCCCACATGATGGCGAACTCGACATTGGAACGTGTGCTGGTTGCCATGTAGGCGTTGATGCCCGCAGTCAACAAGGGCTGACTGTTGCGGCTCCAGAGGAAGTCAAAAACGACATAGTCCACTCCGTACTCGCGCATCCACTTCAATTGCTGGGTCATGATGCCAGGCGAGTCTTCGGCGTACCAGCCGAGCATGGGCTCGCGGTCGGTGTAGCCCTTGATGGACTCCCAGGGCAGCGGACGCGCGTTGCCGAGTTGGTTGTTTTTCCAGCCCGGGAAGTAGTAGGTGCCGATCTTGTAGGAATTTCTGGTCTCAACCGAGGTGGTGGCGGCATTGGCGGCATTGGCGGTGGCCTGCGGCACCCTGGCAATGTAGGTGCAGTTCGGCGCGGACCAAGTGACCACGCCGGCGTTGCAGTTCGCGGTGATGCTGCCGCGATACCCAGCTCGGGTATTGGCATAGCTGGCGCTGGCGCCGCTGGCGAGCGTGGCCTTGGCCACGGCGTAGCAGGCGTCACCGAAGGTCTTGCTGACGTTGAGCGTGCAGGAGCCGGTCGCGGCGGCCAGGGGTTGGGCGATGTCGCGGCCGGAGTTCGCCTCGGCGTAGACGGTCCCGTCATATTTGACAGCCGCCTGGGCCGTGTTGAATCCGTTGGCGCCCAGGGTGCTGGTGTCGGTAGCTGCTTCTGCCTTGACGTACTTCAGTGAACTGCCGGCTTCGGTAGGACGGATGGGAGCGGAGGTGGCGACTGAGGCGGCTGGGGTTGTGGCGATGAATGAGCTGTTCGGCTCTGTGCCCTGGGTGGTGACGCTGGCGATGGCATCGTCGCCACTACCGCTGCCTCCAAGCAAGGCGAAGGCGGCTATCAGGCTGATCCGCGGGAAATGTCGGGTGCTGGTATGGAGCTGCTTCATGTGTTTGACTTCGGGCTGTGAATGCCGGCGCCATGCAATTGGCTGCGCAACTTGTGCATTGTCGCCACATGGCCTCGCTCCTTGGATGCGATCAGCGTGTCGCCGCAACTCTCGACATTCAACCTCGCTTCTCGCCCGGCATTCGATGGTGTGATTGCGGTGCCGGCCGTGTCACCCGAACTGAAGCCGGCGTAGGCGGTATGGAACGTGCCTTCGTCCACATAGACGATGGCCTGCGTGGGCTGGTTGATGGCGCAGACGGACTCCGCTGCGGCGAGCGAATACGACGAGAGCGCAATCCAGCCTTGCTGTGTTGCAGCGACCCACCTTCAGAAGAGCACAGGCCCGGCGCTGAAATTGGGTAGCGTGGGCAGCACCAGCTGTTGCTCCGCCACGCTCAGCCCCATCCAGCCGGCCAGACTGCTCGCGAGCTGGGTGACGCCGAGGGTGGGGAGTAGGCGGCCGGAGCCGACGTCGGTGTCGGTGCCCAGTCCGGTGATGGGGAAGTTGCCGACGATCCTCTTGCCCTTGACGGCACCGCCGGTCACGAAGTGGTGGCTGCCCCAGCCGTGATCGCTGCCGTCACCGTTGCTCTGCAGCGTGCGGCCGAAGTCGGACGCGGTGAACAGCGTGATATTGTTTTGCAGGCCCATGCTGTTCAGCGCAGACATGAAATAGCTGATCGACTGAGCCACCTGGGCCATTTGTGTGGGCTGGTCGCGCATCTGGTGGGCGTGGGTGTCGAAACCGCCCATCTGCACCATGAATACCTGGCGCTGCATGCCCAGGGCCTGGTTGGCCGCAATGATCTGCAGCACCATGCGCAGTTGGCGGGCCAGGCTCAGCTTGTCCAGCGTGGTGCCGGTCGCATTGCCCGGCAAGATGACGGTGCCAGGGATGGCGGGCACGTTCACACCGGACAGGGCCCCCTGGAGCGCGGCGTTGGCGCTGAGGCTGCGCTGCATCACGCGGGAATATTCCATCTGCAGGCGGTCCGTGGCGGTGGCCGCGTAGGCCCGCTGCAAGGCGCCGCCGGCGCTGGTGGAACCGAAGATGCCGGTGCTACCCACGGCGTTGGCCGAGACCGGCCCTTCCACGCCGACCTGGTACTGGCTGACATTGCTGCCCGACAGGAACACGGCGTTGCCGCTGGCCGACACGGTGGTGAACACCGGATGCGCGTTGGCCGACATCAGGATGTCGCCCATGCGCCCACCCCAGCCCGAGCGGGCGCCTTCGGGGGCCAGGCTTTGCCAGGTGGACGCCTGGTCGTTGTGCGAGAACAGCTTGGCGGGTACGCCCGTGCCTGCGGTGTACTCGGCCTTGGTGATCGGCCGCACCAGCGGGCCCACATTGGCCACGATCGCGGCCTGGCCGGCCTCGTACAGGTCGCGCAGTGACGCGAGTTCCAGCGGCATGCCGAAGCTGCGCCCGCTGGCCTGGCCGGTGACGGTGATGCCTTGCAGACGGTTGGCTGCCCAGGCCAGCTCGCCCCGGGCCCCGGCGTATTCGGCATAGCCCGAGGCGTCGGTCGGTACCACCCAGTTGTGAGTGTCGCTGCCGCCGTTCATATACAGGCACACGATTGCCTTGTAGCCGGTGGTGGTGGCCGCCTGGCTGCTCTGGCTGGCCAGCGCGGCCAGGCTGGCCAGGCTGCTGACCAGGGGCAAGCCACGCTGGGGAATGGCCGCGCTGGCGGCCAGGCCGCTCACGGCACGAAGAAAGCTGCGGCGCGAGGCGTCCGCGCGGTAGGGTTTGCTAGTCATCGTTGCACCATGTATTCGGGTGAGGCCAGCGCCAGGAACACGGCGACGCGGGCGCGGTTGAGATGGCTGGACGCGGTGGTACCGCTCACGCTGACCATGGCGTCCATCAGGTCCTGCTTGAGCGTGCTGCTCATGCGGCCGGCATACAGCAACAGGTTCAGGCGCTCGATCACCGCCGCCACCTGACCGGTGGCGACCAGATCGGCCAGCGCCTGCATCTGCGCGACCACATCGCTTTGCGAGCCGTTAGAGCCCAGGCCGTTGCCGGCCATGCGTTCGGCCAGGTTCACCCATTGCGCGGTGGTGGCTTCATTGACGATCTGCATTTGCGGCACTGTGATGTTGTCCGCCGAAAACACTGTGTTCGGCGGCACATAACCCGGCCGGTAGTAGCCAAACACCGAGCCGGCGTACAGCGGGCGCTGGGCCAGCGCGTCGAGGTCGCTGACGATGGTGTACTGACCGCTGGCCGATGTGGCCTGCAGGCTGCGCATCCAGTGCGCCACGCGCAGCACCGGCTCTCGGAGCTTGCCCACGCTGCCGGCCAGCGGGTTGACGGCTTCGCTGTCCAGCAGGATGGCGCGGGCCACGGCGGCCAGATCGCCCCGCATGCCCTTGCCGTTGTTGTTGAACACGGCGGCCACGCGTGCCACGTAGGCCGGGCTGGGATGGCTGCTCACGAGATGCTGGATCAGCTGGCGGCTGATGAACGGGCCGACGTTGGGGTGGTTGAACAGGGCGTCCAGCGCCAGCTTCAGGCTGGCTTGGGCGCTGCTGCCGGCGGGAATCACGACCGCCTGCGGCTTGCCGCTGAATAGCCGCTTGTCGCTGCTCGAGTGCTGGCCGGGGTAGGCCTTCATCGGCAGGGTGTCGATGCGCTGGTCGCCGGCGGCGCTGAGGTCGGGGTTGCCGTAGCGGAAGGTGTTCTCGGTGAGTTGGCCTTCGGGGAAGCCCCAACTCCAGCCGGTGAACACCTTGGACATGGCCATCACATCGTCGTTGCTGTAGGTCTCGATGGGCTGGCCGCCGGCGCCAATCCGGGGGCTACCATCGATGTTCAGCTCGTGCAGGCCGATGGTGATGCGCTGCATCACCTCGCGGGCGATGTTCTCTTCGGGCATGGGGCCGGACGCCGCGCTCTCGGGCCGGTTACGTATGTGTGAGAGGTAGATGCCCATGGCCGGGCTGAGGGTGACGTTCTCCAGCAACGTGCGGAAGTTGCCCAACGCGTTGCGGTTGAGGGTGTCGACGTACTGCGCGTAGGCGCGGGCATGGTTGTAGAGATTGGAGTCGGCCTGCGAGACCATTAGGATCTGGTGCAACGCGAAGCCCATGCGCCGGCGCAACTGATCGGGGCTGGTGGCTGCGGCGGCCCAGAAGCGCTGGCTCACCCAGGCGGGCGTGTAGTTGGCGCCGCCTGGGCGGTAGGCATCGCCCAGGTTGTAGCGCGATTGCACGGCGTTCACCATGTCGGCGTTGAAAGGCAGGGCGATCTGCTCATCCAGCCATGCAGGCGCGCCGATCTGGGCGACGCGTTGCACCTCGCCCAAGGTGGGGCCGAAGCTGGCCTGCTGCAGGAAACGCGAGGCGGCCTGTTCGGCTGCGCTGGCGTTGCCGCTGGCAGCGGGCACGGTGAAGCGCAGCGCACCGTTGTTGTACATGGCACCGCTGCTCGCGCTGGTGGACGCGCCGTCGAACGCCGCCTCGCCGGCGCCGGCGTCGAACACCACATTGCTGGCAAAGGCGACCAGGGGGCCGCTGCTGGTGTTCACATACTGCACGAACAGATTGCGGTCCACGCCGTTGACGGCGGCGTCGTTGGTGTAGACGAGGTCAATGCGGCTGCCGGCCGAGAGCCGCGGTACGGCAAAGCGATAGTCGGCCGGTGTGCTGCTCCTCACCTCCACACTACCCACGATCACACCATCCACCCGCAACTGCATCATGGCGCCCACGCCGCCTGCCACATTGGCATAGGCGCGCACCGTTACCGTGTCGGTCAGGTTGGCGTTGGGCCAGGTGGCCGACAGATTGCCGCCGGTGTAGCTGACGCCGGCGCTGAAGGGGGTGATGAAGGTGGAGCCGGCGATCAGATAGCTGACATTGAGCTGGCGCTCGATGCCTCCGGCGCTGCCGGGGTTGGCGAAGGCCACGGCGACCTGGCTGCCAG